>JAITOO010000121.1 GCA_031289875.1 Flavobacteriaceae bacterium | reverse complement strand
GGAAGTAGAGATACATTTTTCGGCAGAAATGGACGAGTTTTGGAGTTTTGTTCAAAACAAGGGAAATCAGCGCTGGACATGGTATGCGATAGAACGGCAGTCGGGAGTTATTTTGGCTTGGCACAACGGGAAAAGGCGAGATAAAGATTTTTTGGCGTTTTGGGAGTTGTTAAAACCGTATCCGATACGGAAATATCACACAGATGCTTGGGATTCGTATTCAAAATACATTCCGCCAAACAAGCACCGAATTGGGAAAGACAGAACGTAAAAACTTGAACTTCAGAACACATTTGAAACGATTGAACAGAAAAACGATTTGTTTTTCAAAGAATGAACAGATACATGACAACGTTATTGGAATGTATATACAACAGTATTACTACAAAACCGGTACTTATGGAAATAACTGATTCAGATAATTTAAGACATTACCAGATATTGTTGATGCTGGTTCGCACGTTAGAACAGGAAATAGCATATTTGAAATCTGAAATAGAATTTCTGCGGAGCAAGATAGATTGAATTAAATCATCTACCGAAATTTCAGTCCGATTCAGCGAATTTTCAGCGTAGCCTGTTAATGTTTTGTGATATTTTCATATCTTTGCAAAATAAAATGTTTTCTGCACAAAGGATTACAGAAAAGTATAGTTAAAAATTAACATGAAGAAAAAAATTAATTTCATTTGTTATGGAGTAATATTTCCTGCTCTGCTTTCTTTTATTGTTTATTTTGGTTTTACATCTAAATATGCTTTGGCTCACGCGGGTTTAGACAGGCTTCCTGAACTGTATTATCATGGGGTGTATAATTACAGGTTTTTATCAAGAGATATTCTGGATGGAATTTATGTATGGGTAAATCCCTACATGGAGTCTTTGCGGGATTATCGTCTGTTTAGCGCCATGAATACATTGGGAACTAATTTTTATTTTTTAACAATTCTATACAATACAGTGTTTTATGTTTTAGCCTGTATGATTTTGTACAAACTTTTCTTTTGTGGAAAAAGCGAACATAAAAATAAGAAATATACAGAATTACTGTATCTTTTTTTTATAATGAGTATTGCCTTGTCGCAGTATGTTACAACGCCGTTTGACGATACGTCTATTTTTCTTTTCTTTCTTTCTGTTTATCTCATATTCAAATTGAAGAAAAGATTTTCAATTTTAAATAGTATCCTTCTGACCTGTATTGTAGTCATTTCTACCTGTAACAGAGAATCTTCTGCATTGACTTTGTCGTTTTATGCCGCCCTGATTTTGGACGACTCCATCAGCAAAATTTTTGAAAAGGAAACTTTCCTCAAATTGATAAAACATCTTTCGCTGCCCGTGGTTGGTTTTCTGGTGGCATATGTTGGAATAAGATTGTTTATACAAATGGACAACATAAAAATAATAGAAGGCAATTATTTTTTGCATAACATTACAGAATTTAAAAACATCTTTGGCGTTCTTTTTTACCTGATTCTCACCTATTTTTCCTTGTCTATGACAGAAACCGCACAACAAAAACGAAACCTGATAAATTATCTCATTTTTTCCATACCTTATATTTTTGTCATCATATATGCAGGACTTTTGTGGGAAATAAGATTGTACATACCTTTGTTGATGGGGCAATTTATTTTAGCCAATCCCGAAATTTTCATCAGACATGAAAAATAATCCCGCAGTCTCCATAGTTACAGCTTGTTACAATTCCGAAAAATACATCGGAGAAACTATCCAATCTGTGCTGAACCAGACTTGTGCCGATTGGGAATGGCTTATCGTGGACGATTGCAGTACCGACAATTCCGTGCAGGTAATCAAAAAAATCAAAGACGAAAGAATTAAACTCATCAAACTTACAGAAAATCAGGGAGCTGCCAAAGCAAGAAATCACGGAATCAAGGCGGCGCAAGGCAGATACCTCACATTCATTGACAGCGACGACCTTTGGCTGCCTGAATTTTTAGAAACCGTCGTTTCCTATCTCAAAGAAAACAAGGAAGAAATGGTTTACACGTCCTACAAACGAGTAGATGAAAATTTGCAGCCTTTGTTGGAAGACTTTACGGCAGAAGACAACATCAAGTATAACAGACTGTTATACAACTGTCCAATGCCGATGCTTACTACTATTTACGACACTGCCCGAATTGGGAAAATTTTAATTCCCGAAATTGAAAAACGAGAAGATTACGCCTTATGGCTCACCATTTTGAAAAAAATTCCAAATGTGAGAGCAATAGAAAAACCACTTGCTGTGTACCGAATAAGGTCTAACTCCTATTCGCGCAACAAATTTTCAATTGCAAAATCACAATTTTCAGTATATTTTAAATTTTTAAAACTACCTTTACATAAATCTCTGTTTTTCACTTTTCAGTGGGCATGTAATGGATTAAAAAAATATGAACGGATTTGATATAAGAAATATTAAGAACATATTGGGGATTGACCCATTTTACTTAAAATGCGCTTTTGGCTTAATTGTATCATTCTTTTTGACGCTTATTTCCATTCCAAAAATCATACGCGTTTCATACAGAAAACGACTCATGGCTGTGCCGGGAAAACGAAGTTCCCACCTCAAAAAAACACCGAATTTGGGAGGAATTGCCATTTTTTATGGCATTACCGTCGCCGCTTCTATTGCCGCTTACGAACTCTTTTCAATGTACATTTTCCTCTTTGCAGCAATTATCATTCTGTTTTTCATTGGTTTGATGGACGACATTCTTGTCGTTGCGCCCGATAAAAAATTCTATGCTCAAGTAATTGGAACTGCGATGATTGCCGTAGGTTCTAATGTTAGAATTGATAACTTTTTTGGAATTTTGGGAATTGAAGCCGTGCCGTACTGGTTTAGCCTCATCTTCACCATTTTCGTCTTTGTTTTTCTCATAAACGCTTTTAACCTCATTGACGGCATCGACGGGCTGGCTTCAGGGATAGCCATTGTAGCGAGTTTGGCTTTCATGTTCACTTTCTGGCGGTTGGGCGAAACCAATTACCCGATGATAGTTTTTGCTTTGACCATTATCGGCAGTTTGCTGGCGTTTCTGCAGTTTAATTTTGCCAAACAGCACAAAATTTTTATGGGAGATACCGGCTCAATGATCATCGGATTTTTATTATCTTTTATGGCAGTTAAGTTTTTGAATCTCTTTTCGTTGGAATATACCTACGACCATCCGACATATTACCTGCCTGCGGCGCCCGCTGTTATAGTAGCCATACTTATCATTCCGATTATTGATACCCTTTGTGTCTCTGTCATTCGGATTTACAGAGGGCATTCGCCATTCAGGGCAGATAAAAACCATCTGCACCACAGATATTTAAATTTAGGATTGACACACATGCAGGTCAGCGCTATTCTTACCATAGAAAACGGAATAGTCATTTTGGTTGCTTATTTTTTCAGGCACATAGACGTACATTTTTTATTGTTGATTGTCTTGTCCTTAGGTCTTATCATTTCATTCTTGCCGCTTTTGTTTAATCGACGAAGGCAGATGCAAAAAAATAAAATTACAGAAAATTGAAAACAAAAATTTACCTCTCGCCGCCAAATATTGACCGGACAGAAATTTCCAACGTCGTTTCCGCAATGGAAAGCGGCTGGATTTCCCCTTTCGGGTCATTTACCAATGATTTTACGGCAGTTCTTTCCGAATATTTCAAAAAGAAAACACTGCTGACCAACAGCGGAACATCGGCTATTCATCTTGCTTTGAGAGTTTTAGGAATTAAGGAAGGCGATTATGTTTTGTGTTCCAATTTCACCTTTGCGGCGAGTGTTTTTCCCGTTTTGTACCAAAAAGCAATTCCCATTCTTGTTGGAAGCGAGCAAGATACGTGGAATCTCTCTCCCGATTATTTGGAAGAAGCAGTTTCATCGCTCCGAAAAAAAGGGATTGCCCCGAAAGCGCTGGTTTTAGCGCACATTTATGGAATGCCTGCCTGCTTGGAACGGATTATCAAAATCTGCGAAGAAAACGAAATTTTGTTGATTGAAGATTCTGCGGAAACTTTGGGGTCGCACCACGACAATATCCCGTTGGGAAGCTGGGGCAGGGCAGGGGTGATGTCTTTCAACGGCAACAAAATAGTTACTTGTTCCACTGGCGGCGCAGTCATTCTTCCCGATGAGGAAACGTTGAATCATGCCAAAAAACTGTCGGTACAGGCAAAAGAACCGGTTGATTATTATCTGCACAATGAAGTCGGGTATAACTTTGCACAGAGCAATATTTTAGCAGCAATCGGGCTGGCGCAGTTCGGGAAATTGAAGGAAAAAACAGAAAAACGCAGGCAGATTTTTGACCGATATTTGTCATTTTTTGAAGAAAAAACGGAAATTTGGACGCAAAAAGAAGGTGAAAAGGATTTTTCAAACCGATGGCTAAGTACGTTTTGTTTCGCGGAAAAATCACTGAATGTAAAAATCAAAGAAGCCTTGGAAAAAGAAAATATTGAATCGCGGTTTTTGTGGAATCCGATGCACGCGCAGCCTGTTTTTAAAACCGTAGAATTTTTCGGAGATAAAAGTTTGGATATGAATTTGTTTGAAAACGGCTTGTGTCTGCCGTCAGGCGATAACCTCCGAAATGAGGATTTGGAAAGGATTTATGAAGTTTTGGAAAAGATATTTTGATGTTTAAAATAAGGGTATTTATAGAAAACGCAGATTTAAAAATGAAAATTCACAGTGTCAATCCATAAAAAATAGTTATTTTTGCATGGTTAATGTTAGTATGATGAATTTTAAGAAAATATTTTTGTTGCTTTTTTGTCCGTTTTTATTGAGTTCCTGCATTGGATTGAGAGATTTGAAATACGTCCAGCCGAGCGAAAATACGCAGTTGAACGAATATGGTTTGATTCCCGTAACGTACGAAGTGTACAGAATTAAGAAAGACGATATTTTGGCAATGACGTTGATAACTTCTGATGAAAATGCTTCCAGATTTTTGGGGACAGAAAATACCAGTCAGTTTAAAGGCGCAGGTGGCTCAGGCGCAGGTACAAACATGAATTTATACAGAATCAACGGCTTGGCGGTAAGTGCAGAAGGCAATATCAATATTTACGGTTTGGGAGAATTTCATGTGTACGGTTTGACTTTGGAAGAAGTGCGCAAAATAGTGCAAGCACGGCTGGATTCCATTTTGTACAACGAAGGTAAGGCAGAAGTGCGGATTAATATGGCTTCCATACGCTATATCATGCTGGGAGAGATCAACTCGCCCGGAGAAAAAACAGAATCGGACGTTCGGGTGGATTTGTTGTCTGCCATAGCCAAAGCCGGTGATTTGACCCGCTTTGCAGACCGAAAGCGTATCAAAATAATTCGAGAATATCCCGAAGGAAAAAAATTTATCACACTGGACATTACTAAAGAAGATATTATGAATTCGCCGTATTTTTATTTGCAGTCGGGCGACCAAATTGTCATTGATCCGAGAAGAGAAAAAGTTACAGGAGTCGGGGGAGGAACAGCTCTCGGCGATGTTTTGCAGTTCCTGTCCGTGGGGATGACGGCAATCACAACCTATCTTTTCTTTAAAAGTTTATAGAAATTAAAATGGATTCACAAACTCAAAATACACAGCAAAACCAGCAGAAAGGCTTTGGGGCGGAAGTCCTTGAAAACAGTTTTTTCAGCGTGGAACGGTTTTTAATCAGGCTGTACAGAAATTGGTATTGGTTTATCATCGCTTTGATTATCGGCTGGATGGTGGCTTTCTTGGTCAATCGTTTTTCGGACAGATATTACCAGTCATCGGCGACGACAAGTATTTCAACAGGTACGTCAAGTGTTTTATCGCCAGCCAATTCCATCAATTTTTATTGGGGCGGAGGCAATTCTACGCAGGGAATTTATTACAAAAAACTGCTTCAATCAAGAAGCCTTAACGAGAGTATTGTGCACTCTTTGGAACTTTATGTTAAGTATTACATGAAAGGAACTTTCAAAAGCACAAAGGTTGATTATGTGGATGTTCCCTATAGAATCGAAATTGATACGGCAAGTTGGCAGGCGCTGGGTACGGAAGTCAAAGTAGAGATTATTGGCAAAGACCGCTTTCAACTCACATTTCCCAAAGAATTGAACAAAAGTTGTTACAACTATTCTACCGAGCAGATAATGGCAAAAAACGATGCCTATAAAGAAACAATAACGACAGGCATTAACACGTGGATAAAGACTAATAATCTTAAATTCAGAATAATACCGAATCGTGATTATCTCGGCAATGTTAAAATCACTCAGTTCTATTTTAATTTGATTTCCATCAATCAGGCAGTTGCAGAAAGCGCTTCCTCTCTTACGGTCAGTTTCGACGAAGAACTTCCAACTCTGATGATTGTTACTAAAAAAGGGCTGAGTTTGAATGGCACTATTAATTTCGTAAATAAAGCGTTGCAGCAGCTCATAGAAAAACGTATGCAAGACAGGCAGTTAGTGAACCTGAATACCATAGAGTTTATAAAGGAGCAACTTGTACTGACTAAAAGGAAATTGGACAGCGCCTCGACAAATTTGGACAAAGTGCAGCGGGAAACACAGGTTTTTTCAAAAACCGACAACACCATCGCTTCCCTCATGACCAAAATACAGATGTTGGACGAACAGAAAGCAGGTTTTCAGCCAAAACTGGAAGCTCTCAGAAGTCTGAAAAGTTCCATTTACGGCAACATAAATTCTTTAATAGATTACTCTTATGCAGGAATTACGGATTCCTCTTTTCCTTCGGCAGTTCAAACGTTGAAACAATTGGAACAGGAAAAAAGAGAAAATTTAATCATGTACCGACCTAATTCAGAGCCGATTAAGATTTTGGATTACAAAATAAATGAAGCAAGAGCAAGAGTTTCAGGCATTCTTAACAATTATTCAGGAGACGTTTACCGGCAGATTGACAATATTGACCGGCAGATTGTAGAATTGGAAAATCAAATTATCGAACTGCCGCCCAAGCAACAGTTGTTTGTCAATGCACAGCGAGGATATTTGCTGAACGATGCCATCTACAACAACCTGCTGACCAAACTTTCCGATGTCGAAATGCAGAAAGCTACCGTAGTTCCCGACATCACCGTTATCGACCCTGCAAAAAACGTCGGGCAAGGATCTATCTCGCCTAATATTCAGAAAAACAGAATAATTTATATACTGGCTTTTTTAATGTTGCCCTTTATTCTCTTGTTTTCCATGGAGTTGCTGGACAATAAAATTAAACTTGTATCAGACTTAAAAGTGGCTACAAAAATTCCGATCATCGGCACCGTTGGAGAGAAAACAATCGAAAGTAATCTCGTGGTTTTTGAACGTCCAAAGTCCAGTGTATCAGAAAGTTTTAGAGCCATACGAACCAATCTCCGTTTCTTGTTCAACGAAAAAAACATCAAGGGAGGAAAAGTATTTCTGGTTACCTCTTCCATCGGCGGAGAAGGCAAAACCTTTGTTTCCATTAACATAGCTTCCGTTATTGCTTTGAGCGGAAAGAAAACCGTTTTGGTCGGAATGGACTTGCGCAAGCCGAGAATCTTTGATGATTTCAATATCAGCAACAAGAAAGGGCTGTCGGGCTATCTGGCAGGTTCTAATACGCTGGAAGAAATCATCAGCTCAACCAGATATGAAAATTTGGACATCATTCCTGCGGGACCAATTCCTCCGAATCCGGGCGAGTTGTTGATAAGCGACGAAAACGAAGCCCTGATTAAGAAACTTAGAGAGAGGTACGACTACGTCGTAATCGACTCGCCCCCTGTTGGGCTGGTGGTTGATGCCTACGATTTGATGAAATTTACTGATGCAAGACTGTACGTTGTGCGCCACAATTATTCGTACAAACAGCTTTTGCGCGGGGTGAACGAACGTTACAAATCAGGGGAAGTGAGCCACATTGGCATCATTTTTAATGGATTTTCACAGAAAAACGGATACGGATACGGATACGGATACGGATACGGATACGGATACGGATACGGATACGGATACGGATACGGATACGGATACGGATATTTCGAGGAAGACGAGGATTATGACAATTCATTAATCTCTCGATTGAAAAGACTGATTTTTAAAAGGAATGA
>JAITOO010000063.1 GCA_031289875.1 Flavobacteriaceae bacterium | reverse complement strand
AAACTGTTATGCCGAATAAGTAAACATATAATTCCTGTAAGAAAGAAAAAGAGGCACTATCCAAGAATAACAAAAAAAGGAAAATATCAAAAATATATCTGATTTTATTACTATGTTATTGACATTGTCCTTTGGAGGGGAATCTGCGGCACTCACACCACTCTGCCTGAAAGCCAGTATCTTCATAACCGTAAATCATCGACAATTTTGGAATGCACCCGATAAAACCAAAAATCCTCAATTTACTCACTGTCGGCAAATTGAAGATTTTTTGAGGTTCCGAGCGGATTCGAACCGCTGTACAAGGTTTTGCAGACCTCTACCTAACCGCTCGGTCACGGAACCGACAAGGGTTTGAAAGGCGCAAAGATATAAATTTTTTTCGAATTTTCTACTTCCGTTTAAATTTCTTTTTAAAAATCACTTTTGCCGCTTCTACATTGGCGTTTACGGGCGGAGCTATCTTGGCAACAGAAATTTCGGCTTTGACGATTTTTTTGCATTCTGCTCCGATTTTGTCCAAAATCCGCTGTGCGGCGTGTTCCAGCAAATGTGAACGGATTTTCATCTGTTTGACGACAATTTGGGTCAAAACGGCATAATTTACCGTGTCCTGCAAATCGTCGGATTTGCCCGCCTTTTTCAGATTCAAAGTTACGGTCAGGTTTACGACGTAGCGCCCCCCGATTTTCGCTTCTTCTTCCATACATCCGTGAAAAGCGTAAATTTCTATGTTTTTCAGTTTGATTTTTTCCATTTTTTAAAATAATTCTTGGGCTATTTTTCGGATATTTTCAGGTCTTCCCATGGAATAGAAATGAAGCACGGGAACGCCGAACGCCATCAGTTCTTTGCATTGATGTGTCGTCCATTCGATGCCTAAATCGTACACTTGTTTATTGTCCTTGCATTTTTCGATTTCCAGAACCAGCGGCTGCGGCAGGTCCATGTGGAAAATATTGGGCAAAAGGGTAAGATGTTTTTTTATCGAAATCGGCTTGATGCCCGGAATAATAGGAATCGTGATACCCGTTTCGCGGCATCTTTTGACAAAATCAAAATATTTTTGATTGTCGTAAAACAGTTGGGTTACAATGTAATCTGCGCCTGCGCTTACTTTTTTTTTCAAGTAATACAAATCGGTGCTGAGGTTGGGGCTTTCAAAATGTTTTTCGGGATAACCCGCCACGCCGATGCAATAATCAGTTGCCCCGTCGGGAAATTCTTCGTGCAGATACTGCCCTTTGTTCAGGTTTGCGACTTGTTCCAGCAGTTCGGCGGCATATTGGTGACCGTTCGGCTCCGGACAAAAAGCGCCCTCGTTTTTAATGGCATCTCCTCTCAGAACCAGCACGTTGTCAATTCCGAGAAAATTCAAGTCAATAAGCGTATTTTCTGTTTCTTCTTTGTCGAAACCTCCGCAAATGAGGTGCGGGACGGCATCGACCTTGTATTTGTGCTGAATGGCGGCGCAAATTCCGACCGTTCCGGGGCGGCGGCGGGTTACTACTTTCTGCAACAATCCGTTGGGCAATTCTCGGTATTCGTATTCTTCCCTGTGATAGGTAACATCAATAAACGGCGGATTGAACTCCACAAGCGGGTCAATACGGGAAAATATTGATTGTAGATTTTCGCCCTTTTTTGGAGGAAGAATCTCAAAAGAGAAAAGCGTTTTTCCCTCAGCCTTTTTAATATGTTCTGTAACTTTCACTTTTAAAATGATGTTAATGCAAATATATTAATTTAAAATTGATTAAAAGTGCGCATTTTTTTCCTGTTAAAAGTTTTTTGAAAAATTTGAGAAAAATCTATTTTTCGGCACGAAATGTGTTAGTGAGATGTTAAATAAAGTTTAAAAATTAACAAAATTTTAACGTGAAGATAAAATATGGGATATTATGCCTAAGCATTTTTTTTGCAGGCTGCAAGGACAAAAACATGACTTTTTTCACAGAACCTGTGGAGAAAACAAATACTAATGCCCAATCCGCTGATACTCAGAGGGTAAAAAATGCTAAGGAAGTTTCCTTTCCGGATAGTTCTGTTTATTCTATCCATTCGAAAGAAAAAACACTGAATAAGAAAGACACCGCTGAAAAGGTTGTGATGGTGAAAGATACGGGAAAATGCTATATTTACTTAACTTTGGACGATGGCCCCCAGCTTCCCGGAACGCTTAACTGCAAAAATATCTTGCAGGAAAACAACATTAAAGCTACTTTTTTCATGATTGGAGAGCATTATTTTGGTAAAGAAAAGGAACTTCTGGTAAGTTCTATTGAACATGACCCACTTTTTCTGGTTGCCAATCACAGCAATACGCACGCTTTTCACAATAAATATTCTTATTTTTACAAATGTGTGGACAGTTCTGTTTTGGATTTTGAAAAAGCGGAACATACACTAAACCTGAAAAGCAAAATTGCCCGTCTGCCCGGACGGAACACTTGGATGGTGAACAAACAGTTAAAAGGGGAATCTTCTGCTTTCCATGTTGCTAAAAAACTGGATTCTATGGGCTATTCCGTATATGGTTGGGATATAGAATGGCGGTTCAAAAATGGCGACATTCCCATAGAAAGCGCTTCGCAAATGATCAAGGTGGTGGAAAATGCGATGAAAAACAACCGAACGCATCAACATAAATCTGTGGTGATTCTGGCTCACGACCGCATGTTCGGAAAACCGCAATACGCTGATTCTCTGCGAAAATTCATCACTGCGTTGAAAAAAGACGACCGATATGTTTTTGAAACATTGGAAAATTATGACAGCCTCGTATCTGCGAATAATTGAAATTCAGTTACTCAGCCCTCAATATGACCGTATCCACCGGATTTAGATTGAGTCTTCGGGATTTTGAATTGTATCAATAATTGGAGGTTGAGTATAATAATCGATGTGATTTTCCTCGTAAGGTTGAAAATTAGTATCACCGCAGGAATAAACAAATGCAAATATTCCGACAATTAAAACAAAAACAGACGCAAATTTTTTCATAATATTATCAATAAAAAAGTAACTTTATAGATTATAACTGATTTTTTACAAAAATATTTCATTTCTTTGAATAAAATTTTCTATGGCAATACACAACGATTTTGGCAAGGAAGCTGAGAAGAAAGCTATGGAGTTCTTGCTTTCTGCGGGATACGAAATTCTGGAGACCAATTGGCGGTATCAAAAGTCGGAAATAGATATTATTGCAGCAAAAGATAACCGGTTGATTATCATTGAGGTAAAAGCCCGAAGCTATGACGATGTTCTTTCTCCCGAAGAAGCCGTAAATCACAAAAAAAAGAAACTCCTGATTCTCGCCGCCGATGCCTATGTTACACAAAATGATTGGGAGGTGGACGTACGTTTTGACATTATTTCCATTCTCAAACAGGATAACAAATGGATAATCAGCCACATAGAAGATGCTTTTAATTCCGTGTCATAAAGTCATAAATAAAATTCCCTTGTCAGGTTTTTGTATTCTTCTGACCGGATTCTTGGTGTTTCTTCCACATATAATTCCTTGATAATTAAATTATTGTAGGTTTTGGACAATTCTAAAAAAGTACGGCGGACTTTGCCGGTTTTAATTCCTGAAATTCGGACGATTTTTTGAGGAAACAAACCATATTTTTCTGCCGGACACAAAATATTTTCTTCTTCTTCGAAAGGAAATATAAATCCCGCAGTTCCGGTTCCGGAAAGCAATTTTGCTGATTTCCTCAGCAGCAAATCATAGTCCAGCGTAAGCTGATGGCGGGCAATTGGATATTTCCGGTGCAGAAGTTCTGATTTTTGAAAATACGGTGGATTGCAGATGATGTAATCAAATAAAAGAGAACTTGTGAAATCACCGAGTTCCGCATGAACAACGGAAATTCGAGAAGCAAAAGGCGAATTTTCCGCATTTTCTTTTGCTGTTTCAACTGCTTCCGTCTCAGAATCCAACGCTGTGATGTGTGCTTGACCGTTGCGCTGTGCGCACATCAACGCGAGCAAACCCGTTCCTGTTCCGATGTCTAAAATATTTTGGGCAGGCGAGACCTCTGCCAGACAGCCGAGCAGAACGCTGTCTGTTCCAACCTTAAAAACTTTCGGATTCTGTCTGATACTGAATTGTTTAAATCGAAAAATTTCAGGCATTTTTAGGGATTTCAAACAAAAATATTGTGCCTTTGCCCTCTTCGGAATAGAAATTGATTTTTCCGTCGTATTCCTCAATGATTTTTTTGGAAATAGCTAAACCCAAGCCGCTTCCGCTGGTTTTGGTGGAAAATTGCGGTGTGAAAATCTTGCTTTGAATTTCTTTCGGAATGCCCGCTCCGTTGTCAATAACCGAAAAATGCACCGTTTTCATGTCCTGTCGTATTTTTATGATTATTTCGGGTGTTTTCCTTTCGGGAATAGACTGCAACGCGTTCTTAATCAGATTGGTAATAACGCGATTCAGTAAATTTATATCAAGATTTAGAATAATATCGGTTTCCTGATAGTCGAGCTTGATATATTCTTGCGGATATATTTCTACGGTGTTTTTTACGGCTTCTATCACGTTGATTTTTTGGTCTTTCCGCATGGGCATTTTAGCAAAATCCGAAAAGGCTTCGGCAATGGCAGAAATTGTGTCAATCTGCTGAGAAAGCGAGCGTGTCAGGTTGTTCAATTTTTCTTTGATGTTGGGGTCTTGCCGGTCAAAACGCATTTGAAAACTTTGGATTTCCAGCTTCATGGGTGTCAGCGGATTTTTGATTTCGTGTGCTACCTGCTTTGCCATTTCCTGCCATGCGCTGTCTTTTTCTGCCTTGACCAGAACTTCCGTCTGTTCCCTGAATTTCACCAACATAGCGTTGTACGCTTTGACCAGCGGACTGATTTCGTCCACGTAGTTGTACAAAATAGGACGGTTGCCGGACAATGCGCCTGTGTCGCCCAATCGATAAGCTATCGTCTTGATTTTTTTCATCAAAGTTTGGGAAAAAATCCATGCTACGCCGGCGCTGAGGAACAGAATGACAAACATCACGGCTAAATATCTGAAAACGAGACCATAGAAATCCTGCCTCATGAAAGGGTCGTCGTGCCGATAGGACAAATTTATAATTGCAACAGGCTGATAATCATTATTATAAATGTATCGGTAAATGGATGTATAAGTATCTTTTTTGGTTTGGTAGTTTTCAGAAACAACCTCAATGCGGTCGTTGTGAACGGACAGGTCTTTCAGTATTTCTTTGGGAATGAATTTGTTGTGAATGTCCGGAATTTTGTTTCCGATGATGTATTTTCCGTCCAAAGTATAAAAATTGATGTCCAGATTGTTGATGTCCGAGACCTCATAAACCGAGCTTCCGATGCGGGTATTGATGTCTTTTTCCGTACTGTTTCTTTTGGAGAGAATATAGTCGAAAGTCTCAATAATAATCTGTTCTTTCCGGTCTAACCGATTGTCGTTGTATTCTTTGGCAATCTTCCCGTACTGATAGAAAGTAACTGCTGCCATAGCAAGCATGGTGGTAATCACCGAGCCGATGATAACCAAAAAAATTCGGACAGAAAGCGGGATTCTTTTGTACATAACAATCAACCAATTAGCAAATTCAGGAAAGAGTTAATTTATTTCCCAAAGTTACGAATTTGTTTTGTTGCAGTACAATCTTTTTGTTTTGTACCGCATGAAGTCTCATACATTCTATGATTTTTGTGCGAAGACCGTCTATTTCGCTAATTTTAATTGCACTATCATTTACCTTTATTATTTTTTCTCAACTTTTCACGAGGAATGATTAGCACAGGGATTTTTGCGCCTTTGATAACGCCGCGGGAAACGCTCCCCAAAATAGCTTCCATGAAAAATCCGCGACCATGCGACCCCATAACAATGATGTCAATATCTTTCTCGTCAGCGGTTTGCAGCACCACTTCGGACGGGATTCCCTGCTTGATGAAAATTTCGACGTCCAAATTCTCCTGTTTGATTTTTTCCTCGTATTTGCTCAACTCATCTGTTTCACTTTTCATTCCTGCGGCTTCCAATTCGGGCATATATTGAAATCCCGTATCGCCGATGACGAAGCCCAAATCAAGGCTTGCTACGTGCAGCAAATAGATTTTTGCATGAGCGGATTTGGCAAATTCCACCGCTTCTTCTATGATATAATCGCTTGATTTTGAAAAATCTATGGGAACAAGTATTGATTTCATAATTAAAAATATTAAATTTGTTAAATCATAGTTTAAAGGTACATATTTTTTAATTATTCCAAAAATAATATTGCGAATTTTTCTTTTTCACAGATAAAAATTTTGCACAATTTATTTCATGAGCGTTAAATTTGTTTGTTTTTCAATATTTTCATTGATTTTTCCTTATAAAATACAATTTATTTGTATTTTTGAACATCAAATTGTTCCAGTATGAAAATTACAGATGTCAAAGGATTTTCAGTGTTGTCTAATGGCGTGAAAATGCCGTATTTGGGTTTGGGCGTTTACAAGGTTCAAAACGGAACGGAAGTGATTGATTCCGTGCATTACGCTATAGAAACAGGGTACAGGCATATTGACACGGCGAGCTACTACTACAACGAAGAAGGCGTTGGAAAAGCCGTTCAGACAGCGGGACTGCCTCGCGAGGAAATTTTTGTTACAACCAAACTTTGGCATACGGAACAACGCTATGAGGCTGTGTTCAAGGCATTTGAAACTTCCATGAATAAACTTCAATTAGATTATTTGGACTTGTATTTGATTCACTGGCCTCACCCGCAGTATTTTTTGGAGGCTTGGCAGGCGATGGAGGAACTATACAAAGCCAAGAAAATCAGGGCGATAGGCGTATGCAACTGCACGGAACGGCACATTCGGAAAATCATGGACTTGGGCGGAGAAATCCCGACGGTCAATCAGGTGGAATTTCACCCGAATCTGGTTCAGCAGGATTTGCTGAATTTCTGCCAACAGCATGACATTCAATTGGAAGCATGGTCGCCGCTGAAACGCGGGGAGTTGTTGGACGACCCTGTATTAATCGAATTATCAAAAAAATACGGAAAAAATAC
>JAITOO010000017.1 GCA_031289875.1 Flavobacteriaceae bacterium | reverse complement strand
TCATACCACCAATTAGGCAACGATAGCGACGCCCCACTCATCGATAGCGATGAAAATACTTTAGCCGTGGTACACAAAAATATCGTCCGCCTGTTTCGCTTCAACTAATAGAACACGGTTTTTGTACTTGCCCGTGACAATGGGGCAGTGACAGTAAAAAAAGTAAAATCATGACAAGAAGGAAAGATATTCAAAAATAAAATAAAATGAGAAAAAGTATAATTGAGAAATTATTGATAACATACTGTTTTTGCATATTTTGTTGCAATTGTAACAATAAGCGCGAAATACAAACCGTTGATGCAACGTATGTCGTAGATATTGATAAGGCAGAAGAAAAAGATGTGTTTTATTTGTCTGATATTGTTAAAAAAGTGAGAGCAATTCGCTTGGAAGAAACTGATTATGCATTGATTGGTGAAATTGATGAAATACAGATATTCGATAATAATATTTTTATCTTAGACATAGTTATTGCAAAAAAACTGTTTGTATATGATATGAACGGCAAATTTATAAGACAAATAGGCACTTCGGGAATCGGTCCGGATGAATATCAGGGGGTTTTTAGTTTTTGTATCGACTCTGATAGAAAAGAGATATATTTATTGGATCATTGGAAAACCAGATTACTGAAATACAGAATAGAAGATGGAAAACTTCTGGATAAAATCAAACTGCCACGCGGTATTTCGTATTCGGATATCGCATACGTCGAAGATAATATTTATGCAGTCATTACTCACGACAATCCTGATGAAAGCAATAATCTGCTTTTTAAGATTGATGTAAAAACAAGAGAAATTAAAGAATATCTAAGCACCGAAATACCCAGCTCCGGTTGGTCAAATATAAAAGGAAGGTTTATTAAAGACAATATTCCAAAATACAGAGGATCTTATACAAATACCGTATTTTCGTGCAGAAAAGATAGTGTTTATCTATATATGTCCGTTAAAAGTAAAGACTGGGTGCGATCAGGTGAAATACCTTTAACTGACGATATGAGTGCGTTTAATGAAAAAGGTCGTGCTCATGATATACACAAATATTTTGAAAATGATACATGTATTCATTTTAGCTATTTTAAAAAAGGGAATACTTATCATATTGTGTACAATAAACAAACACAGGCTATATATCGTTACCAATCTACGGTGAATGATATTAATTACAGGTTTGATAGTACTGTTTATAATCTTTTTAGTGTAAATTCACAATTTGCATACGACTGGATGTATTCAAATACAGTATTGTATTTTCTTAAAAAAGAACAGTTTTCATCAGAGTTGGCAAAACAGATCGAATTGTTAAACTTGGACGAAGAAGGATTTCTAATATTGGAATATGAACTCAAATAAAAGCTCCATGGGCAAACTGAATGTTGAAAAACCTGTATTGAATGTTCCGGCACAATCGTTGTTTTGGTTGAAGAATATTGTGCCTGCGGCGAATAATACCGACAGGATATTTTTTTTACAGAATGGAGTCCAAAGACAGATAGATAAGTGAAATATGGTATGGGTTAAATAAAAAAAACAACGAGTTATAATTTTTATTTTTTTTGAATGAATTATTTTTCTTAACTTTGCCGAAATTTTTACTGTCTTTTCAATAGCAAGAACAGAAAAGCCAAAAGGCTTATATAAAAGAGATATTCTACAGTCAAAAACAGGTTCTTTGAAATAATTATCAGTTCTCCGGCAACGCCGAAAGGGCTTTTCCAAAAATATAAGGGGTTCCGGCAACGCCGGAAGGAATTAGTCTGAACCCGGATTTTAGTAAGATTAACAAGATTCTGAAAGCAATCTTGGCAAATCCTGATAATCTTGACAAAATCGTGGTTCAAGACAATAGTAAATAAAACAATAGTAAATAAGAATTGGTTTCAAGCGAAGCCAATCTTTTAATTTTTAATTTTTTAATTTTTTTAAACACAATATCATGATAGATTTGATTATTTTTTTGAATAGCATTAGTAGTATTATTAGTGTTATTAGTATTAAAAAACTTCCGCTCGAGCATCTGAGGAATGCCGAGCATCAACGGTTTGTTGATGATGCTGATAAAATTTATGACAAGTATCAGCTTGAACTTCAATTAATGGCTCCTTTTTATGCCGAATTTAAACGGCTTAAAGAAGAGGAGGCTAAATCTATGACCGTGGAACGCAATAATGCCAAAGTAAAAGAAAAAGGCAGAGCGGAACGGAATAGAGACAAGTTGCACAGTAAACTGTTCAACTCCGTCAAATATATCACTTACGACGAGAGCGACCCTCTGTTTGAGGCTGCTCAAAGAGTGATGACGGTAATAAAAAGCGTTGGCAATCCAAAACATCTTGCCGAAAATGCCGAAAGCTCTATGCTTATAAATCTGGGTGTTAAATTGGAACCCTACCGTGCCGACCTGGAGGCTTTAGGCGCTCAAGTGCATCTCGACAAACTGCTGGACGCAAACAACGAATTTATCCAATTGGAAATGGAATGCCGCGATATCGTCACCGCCCGTTCACTTGCCAATACCCTCTCAATGGTAGCTGTACGTAGAGAAATCGACGCCGTTCACCGAACTATCGTCGATAGCTTTAATATGCAGATCAAACTGAAAGGCGAAGAAGACTACCGTACTTTTGTTGCGGATCTTAATACGTTAATCGACAGGTACGAAAGCCTGCTGGCACAACGTAAAACCCGGAGTAGTAATAGTAGTAAAGACGAGGAGGTTAGCGAATAAAACACGCTCCCCCACCCCCCGACCCCCTCTCCTTTGGAGAGGGGTTGTTGTCGGAGGAAACCACCCTACCCTTCCAAAGGAGGGAATTTGGACTACGCACGACAAGTCCTGCAAGGACGACACTTTATTAACCGTATGCTTTAGCTTACAGAGCAGAGAGTTGGCTACCGGAGCAAATGCTCCCTTTGTTTTGTTGTTTAAAAGGCATTTAAACAATTTTTTTTTGAGATTTAAAAATAAGTATTACTTTTGCGGCACAACTCGCATCAGGCTATACGTCGGGTAATTTGAGTTGGGCAAAGGGGCGAGAGCCCCTTTGTTTGTTTATAGCTGTGAGAAAATCTCATTTCCCTTATTGTTAAAAATTATTAATCCTTTAAATTGATTATGTTGCTTGATGAAATGGTTTGCGACTTTTTTGACCTCGTCCATATTTTTTGGATTAGGAATTTGAGTGGCAAATAAAAAAAATTTACCAAGGCTCCGGTTTCAAAAAAATCACTATATTTGCACCGTAAAAACGGAATAAGTTTTTGAAGGCATAAGTTAAAAAATGGAAATATAAATATGTAATTTGCAGTAAAGTACAGTAAAAAAGTAAAATATAACATGACAAGAAGGAACGGACATAAAACGATGAAAACACCGCTAAAATTAGCGATGATAGACTTTTTTTACGGCAATTTTTCCGGCTCA
>JAITOO010000227.1 GCA_031289875.1 Flavobacteriaceae bacterium | reverse complement strand
TGTATCCGCATAAAAATTCTATTGAATGGCATAGAGAAAACGTTTTTCATTTTTAGAATAAAGACACATATGAATTGTAAGATTTTTTATTCATTATCAATTGAGGATATTCAAACCGTAGCCCAACAAGAATTTGGCAGAACATTGACAAAGCAAGAAATTGATTTGGTAGTAGAAGCCATTCCAGATAGAATTAACTGGTATGAAGCCATCTCGGATGTTTTGAATGAAAAATTGTCTAAACATGCTGAAATCCATAATGATACTTAAAATGAGGAATCCATATTTGTTCAAAGCCAAGTACACATTAACATCCGAACAAATTATTCGCGGAATTGTAGATGCTCACATTTCATCAAATGGTTAACAAGTTCACCAAACAATTTGCAAATGAATTTTGCAATGACAATGGAGAAATAGATTGGGAAAAATTAGTGCAATTCAACTCCGGTAAATCCGACAAAAAATGAATAAACCCGAGCTTGCCACAAACTGGACTGCCTGCTTTTCAAGCGAGTTTCAGTGGGTTTTGCAGTTTTTGTTTCCACTTGCACATTCATAGGAGGACAGTATAGTATCCCACAATCCCGCCCGAAAAGCAGTCGGCAGCCCGTTAGCTCAAATTCTGCGGACGTGGAGCTTGCAAGTTTTTGGCAACGAACGACAGTGCCTGTGGTTTTGATACTTTTGCACTGACTTTGTCGCATTTAGAAGTTGAATCTGCGCGCCCTCAGTTTATTGTAAATAATGACGGTTTAAAGTATTAAAATCAGTATTTTTGCAGACAATAAGAATATTTCTTGACCGATAAAAATATAATAAAAAATCAAAACCATGGTAAACGAAAACGAAGATGAAAGCCTGATTACGAAAAAATTTGAACAAAAAAATTGGAACGAAATCAAAACCAAAGACAGTTGGATGCTGTTCAAAATCATGGCAGAATTTACCGACGGTTTTGAGACAATGACCAAAATCGGTCCCTGCGTTTCCATTTTCGGTTCGGCGCGCACCAAGCGCGACTCTCAATATTACAAATTGGCAGAAAAAATCTCCTATCAACTCACGCTCAACGGTTTCGGCGTGATTACAGGCGGGGGTCCCGGAGTGATGGAAGCGGGCAACAAAGGCGCAAAAAAAGCGGGCGGTAAGTCTATCGGACTGAATATTGAACTGCCTTTTGAAACAGGCGCTAATGAATATGTTGATCAAAAATTAAGCATGGATTTCAACTATTTTTTTGTCAGGAAAGTGATGTTTCTCAAATATTCTCAGGGATTTATCGTGATGCCGGGCGGTTTTGGCACGCTGGACGAACTGTTTGAGGCGCTCACGCTCATTCAAACCAAGAAAACAGGCAAGTTTCCGATTGTTTTGGTCGGAACGGAATATTGGGGTGGACTTTTTCAATGGTTGCAAAGCTCTATGAAGGAAGAAGGCTATATCGTTGAGAGCGATTTTAAACTCTTTCGTTTGGTGGATACGGCAGAAGAAGCCGTTGGGCATATTCAGGCTTTTTATGACAAATACAGCATTAAACAAAATTTTTAAATTTCTTTTTTTGGCATTAAATTTGCCTCTTTATATGAAAATAAAAAAAGAAACTCATGAAGAAATTTATATTTTTATTTTTAGGAATTTGTTTTTTAACCATAATAGCTTCTTATTCGGCAGATTTTTATACTTCTATTACAAAAGTGGAATATGTATCTTCCGGCAAGGTTCTTAAAATTTCTTCCAAAGTAAATGCAGAACACATTCAGCAGGCGTTGGGCAAGAAAATCGGTGTAGCGGGTTTTGATGCCGCTTTGAGCGCTTACGTTCAGAATAACGTGAAAGTCGGTGTGAACGATGCTCCGTACAGTGTTGTTTATTCATCAAGCAATCAAGAAAGCAGCGTGGTATGGATTTATTACGAAGTTCGAAATGTGGAAAATATTTCTTCCTTGTCAGTAAAAAATACACTGTTAATGGACAAGTTCCCTGATCAGCAGAATTTTGTCAATCTTATTATTAATGGCAACCGCAAGTCTTTTGTATGCAAAAAAGGCGCAGAAGTAGGAAAAGTAAATTTTTAGAAATTATAAATACAAATATCAAAATTATGAAAAAAATAATTTTATTAACCGTTTTGAGTATGTTCTTTCTGTATTCATGCAACAGTTCTATGGACGTTACTGCTCAAAAAGGATTGATTGGAACTTGGACATTAGACAATGTAACTTATTCCGAAAGCGCGGTAAAAGTTAAAGCCTTTGACGAATACGATGCACAGTGCCTCAAAAACAGCACTTGGTTTTTTGTAGCAAACAACAACACTGGTACGTTTACTCTTAACAACCCAACCGCAAACTGCCCAGCCGTTACTCAGAATTTCACTTGGTACATTGACCCGCAGGGAATGTTCATTTTGAAAAGACTGAACGAAGGCGACAAAGCAAGAAAAGTGGATGTCGGAACAGTTTATCAATTTATTTCAAATCCGAACGGAGAAACTTTCGTATTGGCGCAAATCATTAGCGGATTGCAGATTACTTACCATTTCACCAAAATATCTAACAAAAAAATTCAGTAAAATATTATGAAAACAGTCTATACTAAATTTACAGCAGTTTTACTATCAGTAAGCATATTATTGGCATCATGCGAAGCCAACAACACTCAAAAGGGCGCAGGACTCGGCGCAGCTGTGGGAGGCGTTTTGGGCGCAGTGCTGGGAAATAATATCGGAAGTAAAAACAATTCCGCTTTGGGCGCAGTAATCGGTGCGGCAGTCGGCGGAACGGCAGGCGGACTCATTGGTCACAAAATGGACCAGCAGGCGCGCGACATTCAGCAAAGCATTCCCGGTGCGACGGTTGAAAGAGTAGGAGAGGGCATCAAAGTAACTTTGAGCGAGAACGCTGTCCGTTTCGAGTTCGATAAAGCTGCGCTAACCGCAGATGCTCAACAGAATATTGACAAAATCATTGCCACTTTCAAGCAATATCCTGACACCAATATTTCGATTTTCGGATATACCGACTCTAAAGGAACGGACGAATATAATTTAGGACTTTCCCAAAAAAGAGCGCAGGCAGTTTCCGATTATTTAGCGTCTCATGGAATTGTTGCCGACAGATTGGCTACCAAAGGATTGGGCAAAGCAGACCCTATCGGAGACAATGCAACCGATGCCGGAAGAGCCTTGAACCGTCGGGTAGAATTTGCAATCACTGCCAACGAAAAAATGATTCAGGAAGCTGAACAACAGGCAGGGCAGTAAAATCACAGACAAAGTATTTAAATTTTATAAGAGAACATTCCCGAAAAGAGTGTTCTCATTTTTAATATGTCGGGCATACCTAATATGTTGGCAGGGAGCAAGTTCCGGTCTGCGCAGCGTTGGAAGGAAGCAGACCGGCAAGGGTGTCGTGGCGATGCGAATCGGAAAGAAGCTATCAGCAAAGGCAGCAAGTTAACGCACAAAAACCGGATACAAGGCTGAATAACAGAGGGTGAGCGAGTAAAGGATTGCATTTAGCCCTAAAACCAACCGTACCTTACAGTGAATCAGGTATCTCCTGCCGAAAGTGTACAGGTTTATCCCAAGAGGTCTTGTAATCTGCGGTTTTGAGCGGGGAGTGATGGTCAGGTTTCTCATGATAGCAATTCTTTCAACTGTGCGACAGCAGCGGGAATATCCTCTGATTCTTTCAACAAAGAAATAAATTTGCTTCCTATGATT
>JAITOO010000160.1 GCA_031289875.1 Flavobacteriaceae bacterium | reverse complement strand
ATTTCCGATAATTTAACTCTAAGTTCGTTAGGAGTAGGGGCAGCCTATAATTTCTAAGAAAAAGATTAAATTTCAATAAAAAGCCGTTTTTCTTAACGGCTTTTTTTGTTTCCTGTTATTTCGTAACTTTGTTAGATGAAGTTTCAAGTCTTTTCTCCGTTTCAGCCGACAGGCGACCAGCCGCAGGCAATAAACGCCCTCTGTCGAGGAATTATGAACCGAGAAAAACATCAAATTCTGTTGGGCGTTACGGGGTCGGGAAAGACTTTTACTATTGCCAATGTTATTGAACAGGTGCAGAAACCCACGCTCATTCTGTCTCACAACAAAACGCTGGCGGCTCAGTTGTACATGGAATTTAAAGAATTTTTTCCGAACAACGCCGTCGAATATTTTGTCTCTTACTACGATTACTACCAACCCGAAGCCTTCCTCCCGACGACCAACACCTACATCGAAAAAGATTTGTCCATAAACGAAGATTTGGAGAAACTGAGGCTGAGTACCACTTCTGCTCTGCTTTCGGGCAGGCGGGACGTGCTGGTAGTTTCGTCGGTTTCTTGTCTGTACGGCATCGGCAATCCGGTGGAATTTCAAAACAATTTGGTTTCCCTGAAAAAGGGACGGCAAATAACCAAAACCAAGTTGTTGCAGTCTTTGGTCAATGCGCTGTATTCTCGTGCCGAAATAAACTTCGCACGCGGAAATTTTCGTGTTAAAGGCGATGTTATCGACGTTTTTCCCGCCTATTCCGATACGGGAATCCGCATTCAATTCTTTGGAAATGAAATAGAAAGAATAGAAAATATCGACTTCGTTTCCAACAGAGTTTTGGATTCTTTGGACGAAATCAACATCTATCCTGCCAATTTGTTCGTAACCTCTCAGGATACTATGAATCAAGCGATTAAACATATTCAGTTGGATTTAGGAAAGCAGGTGGAATATTTTCGTGAAATAGGCAAACCATTGGAAGCTCACCGCCTCAAAGAACGCACGGAATTTGATTTGGAGATGATTAAAGAACTCGGCTATTGTTCAGGAATCGAAAATTATTCCCGTTACATGGACGGGCGCGTCTCCGGAAGCCGACCGTTTTGCCTTTTGGATTATTTTCCCAAAGATTTTCTCATGGTCATCGACGAGAGCCATGTTACTCTGCCTCAGGTTCATGCAATGTACGGCGGTGACCGAAGCCGAAAGGAAACGCTGGTAGAATACGGTTTTCGGCTGCCTGCGGCGATGGACAACCGTCCGCTTAAATTTGAAGAATTTGAAATGATGCAGAATCAGGTGATTTACGCCAGCGCTACGCCAGCGGATTACGAACTGCAAAAGTGCGAAGGTGTTTATATTGAGCAAATTATACGCCCTACGGGTTTACTCGACCCCGAAATTGAAGTCCGTTCATCTCTTAACCAAATCGACGATTTAATGGCAGAAATCCAAAAAAGAACAGAAGCAGACGAGCGCGTTCTGGTAACGACTTTGACCAAGAGAATGGCGGAAGAACTGACCAAATATCTGACAAAATTCGGCGTGCGGACGCGTTACATTCACTCCGACGTGGAAACGCTGGAACGTATTGAAATTATGAAAGATTTACGAATGGGCAGATTTGACGTGCTGGTTGGAATCAATCTGCTTCGCGAAGGCTTGGATTTGCCCGAAGTTTCGTTAGTCGCTATTTTAGATGCCGACAAAGAAGGTTTTTTGCGGTCGCACCGCTCGCTGACGCAGACAGCAGGGCGCGCAGCGCGAAACGTTCACGGAAAAGTCATCATGTATGCGGACAAAATAACCAACAGCATGAAGAAAACCATTGAAGAAACCGAGCGCAGGCGTGAAATCCAGAACCGCTATAATATTGAGCATCAAATTGTTCCAAAATCTCTACAAAAGAAAATCACAACGATAAGCATCGGCTCGCAAGAAACGGAAGTTACTGTGTATCAGCCGAAAGAAGAAATCGAAAGAAAAGCGGCAGAAGAAAAAGCGGTGTACAAAACGGAAGATTTGCAAAAACTTGTCGGTAGAAAAGAAAAAGAAATGAAAAAAGCGGCGAAAAATCTTGATTTCCTCACGGCGGCAAAGATTCGGGACGAAATTAAAGCATTAAAAGAAAACGTTGAGGGATGATAAATTACTAAATTTTAACACAATTTTAATTGAAAATTCCGCAAAATAATCTTAACTTTGATAAGAAAATTTGAAAAATTAAATCTAAAAAATCATGAACAATTTCACTTTTGTAAATCCCGTAAAAATCATTTTCGGGAAAAATACGATTAAGCATATCAGCGGAGAAATTCCCGCAAACAGCAAAGTTCTCGTTACTTACGGGGGCGGAAGCATCAAAAGAAACGGCGTGTACGACCAAGTTGCCGAAGCATTGAAAGGGTACGAATGGTACGAATTTTCGGGCATTGAACCCAACCCGCATTACGAAACCTGCATAAAAGCAGCGGCGTTAATCAAGGAAAAAAAGGTCGATTACGTGCTTGCCGTCGGAGGCGGTTCCGTCATTGATGCAACCAAGTTCATCGTGGCGGCAGCCTGCTTTGAAGACGGCGACCCGTGGAGGTTGTTGTCTGAAAAACCGAAGGTTACAGCAAAAAAAGCGGTGCCTTTCGGAACGGTTTTGACTCTTCCCGCAACAGCTTCTGAAATGAATTCGGGAGCAGTAATCACCAAAGCCTCCACGCAGGAAAAACTTGCTTTCGGCTCGCCTTTGGTCTTCCCGAAATTTTCAATTTTAGACCCGACGGTTACGTTTAGTTTGCCTCCGACACAGATTTCCAATGGCGTGGCAGACGCTTTTGTCCATGTGGTTGAACAATATTTGACCTATCCGGCAAATGCTTTGCTTCAAGATTTTATGGCAGAAGCCGTGCTGAAAACTTTGATTATTGAAGGTACGAAAGCGTTGGAAAATCCTAACGATTACGACGTTAGGGCGAACATCATGTGGGCTTGCACCTGCGCTTTGAACGGCTGGATTGCTGTCGGCGTGCCGCAAGACTGGGCAACGCACATGATTGGACACGAATTGACGGCTTTCTACGGCATCGACCACGCAAAAACCTTAGCCGTTGTCCTGCCCGGAGTAATGACCATTTTGAAAGACCAAAAAGCAGAAAAAATCCTCCGCTTGGGCAAAGAAGTATTTGGCATTCAGTCAGATTCTGCTTCGGAACTCATTGACAGCACGATAAAAGCCACCGAAGAATTTTTCCATAAACTTAACATCAAAACCCGCCTTTCCGACTACGGTATCGGCGATGAAGCGATTGAAAAAGTCGTAAACCGAATGAAGGAACGAGGTTGGAAATTAGGAGAAAAAGAAAATATCACATTCGACGTGGTAAGAAAAATACTGGAATTGAGAAAATAACAGACTGATAAACCCATGTGCCGATATGCCAATAAAAATAATCTAATTAACCTGTCGGCACGTTAGTTTATTGAAAAATCGGGAGTATTAACCAATAGATAGAAACCAAGTATTTTTTTAAACATGAAAATCTATCGAATGTTAAGACTCTTAAAAAATCATTCTTCCTCTTTCACAATTCCTGAATCGTGGAGTTGTACAGGTTTTGTTTTGCTCTTGCTCATTTTCAGGTTGATAAACTCGACAAAAAGCGAGAAGGCAATCGCAAAGTACAAATATCCTTTTGGAATTGCACCTACTTCGGTGTCAAATATCTTTAAATGAGAGAGATGTGAGGCTTCTGTAATCAGCATTACGCCGATAAGAATCAGGAAAGACAAGCCTAAAATCTGGATGGTAGGGTGTTCGTTTACAAATCCACTCACAGGTTCGGCAAACAGCAACATGACCATAACTGCCACAACGACAGCCGTTACCATTATTGCCATCGCTCCGCCGTAGCCGTAATCTTGGAAACTTACCAGTCCGACGGCAGTAAGCACGCTGTCAAATGAGAAAACAATGTCCAGCGCAACTATCTGAACGATAGTCGATGCAAAACTTATGCTTCTTTTTTTGGTGTCGGCGTGAATTTCTTCTGTGCCTTCCAGTTTGTGGTGAATTTCCGTAACGCTTTTGTACAGCAGGAAAAGCCCTCCGGCAAAGACAATAATACTTTGTCCCGAAATGTTTCCGTCAAGCCAGTTAGAGTTAAAACTGAGAATAGGTTTGGTGAGTTTCAGCACTATGGAAATGCCAAATAACAGTCCGATTCTGAACAACATGGCGAGCAGCAAACCGATGCGGCGCGCCTTAGGCTGCCGGTTGTGCGGAAGTTTTGAGGTTATGATGGACAGAAAAACAATGTTGTCAATACCCAATACAATTTCTAAGAAAGCTAAGGTCAGCAGGGCAATCCATGCGCTCGGCAGGAGGAACACTTCTATAAAGTCCATATTTTTTT
>JAITOO010000151.1 GCA_031289875.1 Flavobacteriaceae bacterium | reverse complement strand
TAAAGATTTAGAAGAACAAGGATATGAAAAGGGCATAGAATATTTAAAATATTATAAAATTAATGATAATACAAAAATATATACGGATAACAACGATTATCTAATCGATGATATAACAGGAAGAAAGATATACTTATGGTACAATTTTTATAATTCAGAGTCCTGTACATATTCACTATTAATGGCTACAATGCAGAATCGTGATGATAAATAAAATGTTGGTGCGAGGCTCTGCCTCACGCCGTCTATATTGACAGGTTTAACCTGTCGGGATAAGCCGAACAAGGCAAAGCCTTGTCCGAACAGGGGCATAAACAGGGCGAAATCTATGGAGTTAAAAAGCATAACTTGTTTTATTGTATTATTGATTTTGACGGACTTCCCGAAAGAAAGTTGCGTATGTAAATATGTTCAACACCCTCATAAGTGTTTTCAAAAGAACGTTCGCCCGAAACAACTATTTTAGGGTAATTGTCCTTGATTTTCAATAGATTGCCAAATTCGCGGTCAATCGTTTCCTGCTGCGAGAGTTCAACTGTTACCTGCACATAAATCGTTTCGCCGTTTTTGGTGCAAATAAAATCAATTTCTTCGGGCGGTAAAGTCCCCACCTTTACATCGTAACCGCAATACAGCAAATGATTCAGCACCACATTTTCCAATCGCCTTGTGCGGTCTTGCGGCTTGTAACCCGCTATTACATTGCGTATTCCGATATTTTCAAAATAATATTTTTCGCCGCGTTCAAAAACTTTTTTTCCTGCAATATCGTACCTGCCAATTCTATGCACAATAAACGCTTCAGTAAGAGCATTTGTATATTCAATTATCTGATTTACAGACGATTCATCTTTATTACTTTTCAGATAGTCGTTAATGCTTTTTGACGAAAACAGATTACCGATATTGCCCGCAAGAAACGTAATCAGGTGATCTAAAAAGTCGGCATTACGAATTTTTTTTCGTTTGACAACATCTTTTAATACAATAGTTGAATAAATGCTGCTCAAATACTCTTTAATAACGGCATCGTCGTTTGGCAAATGAATAAGATAGGGCAACCCGCCATAACGGAAATAGCGTTCCAAACTCTCGTCTGTGTTTTCAAGTTGATGAAAGTAGAGAAACTCCAAGTACGACAAACTGTAAATGGTAAATTCCACATATCGCCCGCCGAGTTCGTTTGCCAAGTCGCTCGAAAGCAAATTAGAATTACTGCCCGTTATGTAAATGTCGTTATTTTCGTCCAAAGCCCACGATTTTACGGCAATATGAAAATCCTTAACCATCTGAATTTCATCAACAAAAATATAGTTTTTCGTGTCGCTTTTCTGTTTCGACTGCACATAATCGTTCAGTTGTTCGTAATCGCGTATTTTGTCAAAAGCAATATCTTCCTTGTTGATATAGATAATGTTTGCCGACTTGTTTGCCAACTTGATAATGTCCATCAGTTGGTAAAGAATATAACTTTTCCCAACGCGGCGATGTCCCGTCAATACTTTCACAATCTGTTTGTCTATAAATGGACTTATCTTGCTGATATACAGATTTCTTTCAAGTATTTTTGTTGGTTTATTCATTGCAACTTATTTTCATTACGTTCAAAATATTTCGCAAAAATACAATTTATTTTCATTACAAACAAAATATTTTTAGTGAAATTTAGGCTAATATTCAAATATATAAACTTTTTTCCTCATTATATATATATCGTTTTTTCATGCGTTTGCCATGGGGGAGGGGAAAAATGAAAATCCTGCGAAAAAACGGGCGAAAGAATTTGATTTCCATGCAATAAGTTTTGTGCACAATTATTCAAATCACACAATCTCAGAAGACAAACCTCTGTGCAGCAGTATGTTGTTTATAGGAATGAGTTCTTCCCAACTGCCTGTTTTTACCTCGCATTTTCCTTTGAAATGCACTAAATACGTACATTGTTCCGCCTGTTCGGGTGTGTGTCCACAAATTTCTATCAGGCAATCAATGACAAAATCAAAGGTGTGAACGTCGTCGTTGTGCAGAAGAATCACGTGCTGAGGTTCTTCTTCCAAAAGCGTTTCAACGTTTTGTTGTTCTTTTCGTTGCGGGTTGTTGGAGTAATTCATAATTGCAATAAAATTGAAATCCAATCGTTTTTTGACCATTTTTGCACAAATTTCAAGCCATATAGAGTGGATTCTGAAATAATGTCATCAAAATCGTGTTCATAAATTCCGCTGAGCAGTAGTTGCCCGTTTGGATTCAGGTTTTTGACGTAATGTTTGATGTCCTGTAACAGTATGTTTTTGTTGATGTTAGCAAGAATTATATCGAAAGAATGACTGCCGAGAAGACTTGCATCTCCCTGTTTCACAGTGATTTCCACTTGGTTTTTTCGGGCGTTTTCCATTGCGTTGTCATACGACCACTCGTCAATGTCGATAGCTTCCACGTAGTGTGCGCCCTGCTGCTTGGCGAAAATTGCCAGTACGGCAGTTCCCGCCCCCATGTCCAGCACGTCTTTGTCGGCAAAATTCAGGGTCAGCATGGCTCGGAGCATGTTGTAGGTGGTTTCGTGATGTCCCGTTCCAAAAGACATTTTCGGCTCAATGATGATTTGGTGCGGAATGTCGTTGCGTTTTGGGTGGAATTGAGCATGTAGATAGATTTGGTTTTCAACATTAATAGGCGTGAAATTTTTTTCCCATTCTTCATTCCAGTTTATATCAGGAGAGGCTTGGCGTTTATAGTTGATTTCTACTTCGTTGGAAGATAAAATCGGCATTTCTCTGACCAGATTTTCGTCATCTTCCACTGTTTGGATGTAGGCGAGCAAACCATTTTCGGTCTCTACAAAGCTTTCAAAAGGAAATTCTGCCAGATAGGCGACCAAAATGTCCCGCCAAGGCTCAATGGGAGTTATAACAAATTGATATTCCGTGTATTTCATTTTAATTAAAAATTGTTCAAATATAGTGATTTTATATTTTGTCAAATTCATGAAACTGTTTAAAATTTTTGTAATTTTGGCTTGATATTTCAGTTATGAATATTCGGATAAGAAATTTACATAGTATAGAATATTTGATAAATTTTCAAGATGAAAATATAATAGTTCGTTTTGAAAAATGTCAAAAAGAAGAGTTAAAATCCAATTTGAAAAATCGATGAAAACAAATCAACTTTGACCCGACAACAACTCACACAATTTATTAAGCAGAAAGCCAAAGAGTTATCTTTTTCGGACTGCCGAGTTGCCAAATCAGAATATCTGGCGGAAGAAGCGCCCAAGTTGGAAAGTTGGTTCAGAAAAGGTTATCAAGGCGAGATGTCCTATTTGGAAAGGCATTTTGAAGTAAGGCTCAATCCGTCTTTGCTCGTGGACGGAGCAAAATCGGTGATTTGTTTTTTGTGTAATTATTTTCCTGATAAACAGCAGAATACAGATTCTTATCATATTGCTAAATATGCTTACGGAGATGATTATCATATCGTTATCAAAGAAAAATTGCAGCAGTTAGTTTGTGAAATTCAAGAGAAAGCAGGAGCCTTTGCGTACCGCATTTTCACGGATTCCGCCCCGATTATGGAGCGGGTTTGGGCGCAGAAAGCAGGTTTGGGCTGGATTGGCAAAAATTCTCTACTGATTTCCAAGCAAAAAGGTTCGTTTTTCTTTCTGGCGGAAATCGTTTGCGATTTGGAACTTGTTTACGATGAGCCTTTTACGACCGACCATTGCGGAACTTGCACGCGCTGCCTTGATGCTTGTCCTACGCAAGCCATTGCCGCTCCGCAAGTTATAGATTCCAATCGATGTATTTCTTATTTGACGATTGAGTTAAAAGGCGCAGCAGGAAAGGAGTTTGAAGGAAAAATGCAGGATTGGATTTTCGGTTGCGATGTGTGCCAGGACGTGTGTCCTTGGAACAGGTTTTCCCTGCCTCATTCCGAATGGAGGTTTCAACCGAAAGAGGAAATAATTCATTATGATAGAAATGATTGGGACGAATTGGACGAGACGGCTTTTCGGAAAATTTTTAAAAATTCTGCGGTAAAACGCACCAAATTTTCAGGACTGAAAAGAAATATCGAAAGTTGCCAAACTAATGGAAAATGTGAAAATCAGTAAATCAGCAAATATTTCAACACTCAATAATTCAATCAATTAACTGTTTTATTTTCCATTTCATTAAAATATTCCCTCACTTCATCAATATTTTCCAACTGATTTTTAGGAAAAATCAACGTTGTGCCGGATTTCAGATGAATGTAAAAATATTTTTCTATTTCCTCAACATTCTGAATGTCTGCGGTTTGTATGGTTGCTTCATTACTGTTGCGTTTTTCGGTAATTTGGCGGTCTCCCAGCGTCCAGAAGCTTTCGCTCTTGTCGGTATCTTTCAACTGTTTGATAACGTTCTTTTTGTAATAATTTCGGTAAAACCACCTCATATACAAGGGATACAAAAAAAGAAATAAAATTCCAAAAACAACAAAATATATAACTAAGGTATAGTTTTTAAGGAAGAAAAAAGTAGCCGCTAAGGCTAAAAACATTGTAAAAAAAAGATATTTTCCCCGCTTTTGATTTTTTTGCAACTGCGGATTTTTTTTAGTCTGATCCATCAAAAAATGGACATAATCGTCTTCCGAAAGGTTGATTTTTAACTGTATCATTTCGTTTCAAAATTTGAAGCAGGCTGGTTAAAATCGGTGGAGGAACTGAGTTTTACCAATTTTCCTGAAATGATGACATTTTTTTTGCCGTCGAAATATTGAGATTTATAATACAGTGTATTATCAATAACTTGGGTTGGCGTAACGAACAATCCTCTGTTTTTGTTGAATTTTTTCAGCAAAGGATCTTTTCGGGTATCTTTTTTGTCAAAAAACAGGTTGTAACTGCAATCGTCCACCCATCGAATAGTCTTGTAAACCCGCTCTCCGTCGGTGATTTCTACTTGGTTGTTTCCTTTCCTGATAATAATCGAACTCAAATTATTATTGTCGCTCACATTTCGGAATGTTCCGCCGGAAAAATTCAGGCAGGCGTCGTTTTTATTTTGATACACAGGTGTTTGACCTCTCAAAAGAGAATCTTTAACTTGCGCTTCCGTTATTCCCGCAAGGGCAAAAATACTGAAGGTTATAAAAAATAATTTCATGCTTCAAAGATAAGAATTTTTAATTTGAATATTGGCACATTTGCTGATTTACCAATTTGCACATTAATTTTGTATTTTTGCGAGATGAATTCAAAATCAATAGTAAAAGAATTATGCACACAGGCGGTGGAGTCTGTGTTTAACATACAGTTGTCTCAAATTGAAATTCAGCCGACCAAAGATGAGTTTGAGGGCGATTATACGTTGGTTGTTTTTCCGTTGGTCAAAGAGTTGAAACGGAAACCTGAAGAAATTGCCGAAAAAATTGGGAACTATCTACTTGATAAAGAGGAAATTACAAAATTTAATGTAGTCAAAGGATTTTTAAATCTTTCCCTTCGGGACGAAATTTTCGTACAAACGCTGAAGACGCATTTTTCTGATAAAAATTACGGCTTTTCTACTGAAAAAAAATCGAAAATAATGGTGGAATATGCCTCGCCCAATACCAACAAACCTTTGCATTTGGGGCATATCCGCAATATTTTGCTCGGTTTCTCCATCAGCAATATTCTGAAAGCCGCAGGAAATGAGGTTGTTATGGCTCAAATTGTGAATGACAGAGGCATCCACATCTGCAAATCCATGCGGGCATGGCAAAAATTCGGAAACGGTGAAACGCCTGAATCATTGCATGTTAAGGGAGACCATTTAGTCGGGAAATATTATGTCCTGTTTGACAAAGAATATCAAAAACAGATGGCAGACCTCGCCGCTTCGGGTATGGAAAAAGACGAAGCCAAAAAGAAAGCTCCGATTCTGCTTGAAGCGCAGGAAATGCTCAAAAAATGGGAGGGAGGCGACGAGGAAATCCGCTCGCTTTGGGCAAAAATGAACAGCTGGGTCTATGCAGGTTTTGACGAAACTTATGAAAATCTTGGCGTACATTTCGATGTTGTTCAGTATGAGAGCAATACCTATTTGTTGGGAAAAAACATCGTTGAAGACGGACGGAAAAAAGGCGTTTTGTTTCAAAAAGAAGACGGCTCGGTTTGGGCGGATTTGACTGAGGAGGGGTTAGACCAAAAATTGCTGCTGAGAAGCGACGGCACTTCGGTTTACATGACACAGGATTTGGGAACGGCTGTCGAGCGTGTCCAAAAGTACGATTTGAACGAACTGATTTATACCGTAGGTAATGAACAGGATTATCATTTTCAGGTTTTGTTTTTGGTTTTGAAGAAGTTGGGGTATGCGTGGGCAGACAAACTTCATCATCTGTCCTACGGAATGGTTGATTTGCCCGACGGCAAGATGAAATCTCGAGAGGGAACGGTGGTTGATGCCGACGACCTGATGCAGGAAATGGTTGCGACTGCAATAGAAATTTCCAAAGATTTAGGAAAATTGGACGGCTATACTGATGAAGAGAAAGCTAATATCAACAAAATCATTGGATTGGGAGCATTAAAATATTATATTTTGAAAGTTGATCCCAAGAAACGCATTCTTTTTAATCCGAAGGAAAGTATTGATTTTAATGGAAATACGGGACCTTTTGTGCAATATACTTATGCTCGGATTCAATCTATTTTGAGAAAAGCAGGAAATGAAATCCATCAATTTGAGAATAAAGAACTTAATCCGGCGGAAAAAAAACTTATCATTCTACTGTCGTCTTTTTCGGAAATCATTGAAAAATCTGCCGCAACGCTAAATCCCGCTTTGACAGCAAATTATGTCTATGACGTGGTGAAAGCATTTAATTATTTCTATCAAAACTATTCTATTCTCAACGCCGACTCTGAAAGCGAGAAGCAAAGCCGTTTGGCGCTTGCCCAATGGACGGCAAACGTGGTGGAAAATGCCTTGAAACTGTTGGGAATCGGCGCTCCGGAGAGAATGTAGCGATAGGTAGATGAGAAATTCGTAAATTTGAAATTCAATAAATGACAAAATAATGCAGTTATTTAATCGTTCAATTAATTGAAAATGATGAATTTAGAAAAAATATTAATTGAAAAAGATATTAACCCGACCGCAATGCGGCTGTTAGTGTTAGATTATTTCCTGAAACAGGATTCGGCGGTTTCTCTTTTTGATTTGGAAAAAGATTTTGACCATTCCGACCGAACAACTTTGTTTCGCACACTGAAAGTTTTTGAACGTAAAGGCTTGCTTCACAGTATTAAAGCCGGAAACAACGCCACTTCTTACGCTCTTTGCACTGATGACTGTTCCGAAAACCACCATTTGGACAGCCACCTGCATTTTTACTGCACTTCCTGCAAAAAAACTTTCTGCCTGCCCAAAACGAAAATCCCAAAAATTCAACTTCCCAACTATTTCCGTTTAAAAGAACTAAATATCACTGCGCACGGACTATGCGACAAATGTAGCCGTTAATTGGTTGATTAGATGAAGGCATTGTTAATTTAGTATAGATATTTCATTATTTAATTTCATAAAAAGCAAATTTAGTGAAATTACTATCATATAATCAGCCTTACTGTAACATTTTGTTTTTCTCTTAAATCTT
>JAITOO010000054.1 GCA_031289875.1 Flavobacteriaceae bacterium | reverse complement strand
ATTTTTATCTGTTTCCATATTCTTTTAATCCTCCATCCATTTCTTCTCTATTAAAAATAATTCCATGTCTTTTATTAAATTTTCTGATACAGGTTTCAACGTCGGCAATTTTTTAGCGTATTTTCTTATTGTTTCTACAAAAAAAGGATAAAAATATTTTCCCATTATTTTTCTTTGCATTTCTATATCTTTTTTATATGGCTTAAATTCTGATTCGGGCATTATTAAGTCCAAGCCCAACCAATTTTCTATTTTATAAAATCGAGCTTTTGATTTTATCCCTTCTATACTATATAATACCCTAAAACAAAAGGCAAACTCAAAATCTACCGTATTATATTTTGTCTCTAAAACATCTGTAAAATCTAAAAGTTCCTCTTGAATTTCCGAAACCTTCAGATAACTTGGCGTATCACTTTGTAAACTTATTCTTTCCATATTTATTTCTAATTACTGATTTACAAAAATACAATATTTCCTCAGTAGATTCTTTTTCTCCATATTCCTTTATTTTAATGTGTTAGATATTACAAATCCCATTTTGCCGAATGAACAACTCTTTCGCCATCGTCAGTCGAATATTCCTCCAATGAATTTTCTTTGGATTGGATGCAGATGTAAATCATATCAGTATCAGATATATTGCGGATATTTCGTTTTCCGTCGGGAGCAACGCGGATTATGCTACCTTCTTCAACAGGAAAACAGTCGTCATCTATCTGAAAATATCCATGTCCTTTGAGGATGATATATGTCTCCTCATTTTTTCTATGGATGTGGAAATAAGATAAATCCGCTTTTGGAGGAATTACATCTAACGAGATTTCCGTTCCGGTTGCCCGAGTTGCTTCTTTCAAAAAAACTTTCCCACTCACGGTTTTTCCATTTTTGGGATGAATCATGGAATATTCCTTCCATGTATCCATACTTCCGGCATTGATTGCCATGTAGTTCTTACCTGTCGATATGTCTTCTATTTTACTCATTTTACTTTAATATTATATTGTTATTCAAATAAAATGCAAATATAGATATTTTATTTGGATGTATAGCAAAAAACGACTATCGAACCCTCAAAAATTCAATAGTCGTTATGAAATTTCAGTTTAAATATTTTCGCAATATTTTAAATAAACTGTATTCTTTTTATACAGATATTTGCTTTTTCGGCAAAAACAAATTCTGTTAATATGTATAATTGCTTCAGATATGCCGTTTTAAATTCTTTCAATTCAATTTCAACAGTTTCCCATTCTCCTTTAAGCGCTATTGGTATCTTTGTTTCAATTCCATTGTCAGGGTCATCATTATCTTTTAATCCGATTTCAATTTCATCGCCGGGATTTCCCTTTAATTCCACAACCAATTTTGAATACCCGTTACAATTTTTCCATTTTCTTTTATCAAAAGATGATTCTGCCTTTCCTACTGAAATAAAGACTACTCCCCAATTTTGTCCTTTCGGATAAGACATACATAAAACACCATCCGAACCTACTTTTCCAACCCAATCTCTTTTCTGAGTATCTGTATCAACTCCCAGTTCTAATCCCTGACCTAATTTTCCATTTGCAAAAATATCATAAGGAGGAGGTATTGAGTCTCGTTGTTTTATTATAAGACGAATTGAGTCTTTCAATTGATTAACAGAGTCTTTCAAAATTTTCTGTTCATCTTTACATTTCACTCGCTCTACATAATTTTTTGCTTCACCATTATCTTTTCCAAGTATATATGAACCTCCAATTATTGTAAGGGTTAGACCAATAATGATCCAAAAAATTGTTTTGTTAAAACTGATTTTGTTATTTTCAGTTTTATTTTCCGTTTTTCTACTTTGCGTTTTTTTACTTTTCATTTTATTTTTAACTTTAATTTCAGACTGCAAAATTAGATTAAAATTTTCAGTTCACCAAATTTATTTTTTATTTCAAAAATTTTTTTTCAAGAAAAATTCTTATAACCCAAGAAATCAATGTTTTTGAAATTGGGGAAAAACATAAAAAAAATATTTTTTTTGCGTTAATAATAGAACTGTAAGGAACTTTGAAGGCGAAAGATTCATCAATTAAAAAGGCATTTTTCGGTATATCAAAAAAATTGTTTACTTTTGCCCTCCGCTCGCGCGGACTTGCAGTCCGTGCGATGTTTCCTTTTATCCGCAATCACCTCCCCCTCCGCTCGCGCGGACTTGCAGTCCGTGCGATGTTTCCTTTTATCCACAATCAGCCAAAATCACCGATTTGATGAGATTATGGTGACCACAATCAGCCCAAATCACCGATTTGATGAGATTATGGTGACCACAATCAGCCTAAATCATCGATTTGATGAGATTCTGGGTCGAATCCCTCACTTTCAGTGCAAACCGAATATCGCAAAAAACTTCCCTTTTTGGTTCCGGCTCGTCCGGCTTAGTCAGGTCTCCACACAAAAAAAAGGTAGAACCTAACATAATAGGCGAAAGATTCATCAATTAAAAAGGCATTTTTCGGTATATCAAAAAAATTGTTTACTTTTGCCCCGTAAAAATTTGTTTATATGGAAGAAAAAAATTTAGATACTCCGGTTTATATCAAGAGAATTGGATTTGTTGGTTATAAAAATTTTAAAGGCACTCATAGATTTACCTTTGTTGATGAAGACGATAAATGGTGTCAATGGACTGTTTTTCTTGGAAATAATAATGCAGGAAAGACAAATTTGTTGAAATTGTTTGCATCAATGCGTCCAAGTAGATTATTCTCCCGATATAATTATTATTATTTGTTGGGGACAAGATATTTTCTAAATAATACTGTGACAGAGAAGATTCATGATTATCGTAATCCAAAACCTCAACCTTCATCATGGAATTCTTTGATTTATTATGCTTATGGCGTTATCAGACAAATAGAAAGCACTGGTATCTCGGAAAACAAGCAGCTGACAGACTATGTCGGAAACCTGTTGTACGATTCTCCACTAATCAACTTCGAGGACTGGCTTTTCCAATTGGATTATGCAGCAAAGAATGGTCAGGAAAAAGCGG
>JAITOO010000016.1 GCA_031289875.1 Flavobacteriaceae bacterium | reverse complement strand
TGAGCGATTTTGGTCTCCTTTGAAGCGGACTAAGGAAAATTCCGTTTCCACCGCACCGGGTGCGACATTCGTAACCTTAATCCCGCAGGGGAGCAAATCCATTCTCATTCCTTGACTGATTGCCTCTACCGCATGTTTTGTGGCGCAATAAACAGAGCCGTTCGGATAGGTTTCCTTGCCCGCAATGGAACTGAGATTGACAATGTGTCCGTTTTTATTGCTGATTAACAGAGGAATAACTGCTTTTGAAACGTACAAAAGCCCTTTGATGTTGGAATTAATCATTGCATCAAAGTCATCTAAATCAGCCTCTTGAAAAGGGGCTAAACCGTGTGCATTGCCGGCATTGTTGATTAAAATATGGATAGATTTTCTCCATTCGTCCGAAAGACTTTCTACGGCGGAGAAAACCGATTTGCGATTGCCTACGTCAAAGCGGAGCGTAGTGATTTTTACTTTTTTTTCGAGTTCGTTTTTCAGTTCGTCCAACCGTTCCTGCCTGCGTCCGCATAACACGAGGCTGATCCCGTTTTCGGCAAATATTCGGGCTGTGGCTCTGCCTATCCCTGAGGTTGCGCCTGTAATCAGCGCTGTTTTCTGAATATTCATTTTTTGTTTTTTAGTAAAGGTACGAAGTATTTCCTGCTGTTCAGAAATTAATTCATAAATTTGAATTTTAAATATTGTTCAAGATGAAACCTCAATTTTTTCTTTGTTTTTTGTTTCCTGCAATAATTTTTGCGCAGAAACCCGTTTTCGCAACGGCAAAAACCGATGCCGCAACCGTCTATTTCAATTCGGCGGAAATTTCTCAATCTGTGAATGTTACGCTGCCTGCCGGTAATTCCGAAATCGTCATTAAAAATGTATCGGAAAGGATCAACGAATCTACGGTATTGGTAGGTGCGCCGCCGTCCGTTACGGTGCTTTCGGTGCAGTTTACGAATGATTATATTTCGGAATACGACAAGAACAATCAGTCGCCTGCGCTGAAAAGCGTAAGAGACAGTATTAAATTGATTAACAATCAGTTGTCTCAACTCAGCAACGAAAAAAATTCCGTAAATAAAACGATAGAACTTTTAGACAAAAATCAGCAGGTGTACGGCGCAAATTCCGGATTGAACATTTTGGATTTGACAAAAATGGTAGATTATTACAAAACTAAACGTACCGAATTGAGCAATAATCTTTTAACTCTTTCTGAAAAAGACACAAAACTGCGAGATTTGTTAGACAAATTAAATTCAAAACTTTCCATCAACGAAAGCAAAGCAGAAAATATTTCTCAGGGAAAATTGATTTTACAAATTATGAACGAAAAAGCGGGAATTGTTCCGTTGCAAATCAGTTATCTAAGCGGCGGCGCCACGTGGTTTCCTTTCTATGACCTGCGCGCCGACAATATTTCATTGCCCGTGAACCTGCTCTACAAGGCGACCGTAGTGCAAAATACAGGCATTGACTGGAAAAAAATAAAACTCTCTTTGTCCAGCGGAACGCCGAACCAAAATAACCAAGTTCCTGAATTAGACCGTTGGTTTCTAAGATATTACATCCCTTATGCGACGAATAGTGATAAAAAACAAATATTGTATGATGAAGTACCAATGGCTGAAGTAGCGATGGGCTATGCAGTTAAAAGAAAAGATAGCACAGGCATAATGCCGGTTATGAAAAAATCAGGAGTCAGCGATTACACTATAATTTCTGATAATCAACTAAATATTACTTTTGATATTGATATTCCCTACGATATTCTTTCCAACGGAAAACAGCACAGCGTTGCGCTCAAAGATTTGAAAATTCCGGCAACCTACAAATATTACGCCGTTCCAAAACTTGATTCCGAAGCCTACTTGACGGCGGAAATTACAAATTATTCCCAATACAGCCTGCTGAAAGGCGAAGCAAACATCGTTTTTGAAAACATGTATGTAGGCAAAACACTCGTCAATCCCAACGAAACTGCCGACACACTTCGGCTCGGCATGGGAAAAGACAAACGTATTTCCATTAAACGCGAAAAAATCGCCGACAAATCGGGGACGAAATTTTTCTCTTCCTATAAGGAACAGATTTTTACTTACGAAATCACAGTCAGGAACAATAAGAAAGACGCTGTAAATCTAACGCTTAAAGACCAGTATCCGCTTTCTACCGACAAAGAAATTACGATAGAACTTTTGGAAGACGGCAAGGCAAATGTGAACAAAGAAAGCGGTTTCCTCACATGGCAGATGAAACTTTCCTCGAACGAAAGCCGAAAAGTACGGTTCAGTTACAAGGTGCGTTCGCCCAAAGACAAAACGATAGAGAATTTGTAGCAGTAACTTGTATTCCTAAATCGGAAATTTAAATAAAAATAATATCCGCCATTCTACCTAAGTTAAGGTTTAACTATTTGGAAAACATTAAAATAGCCGAGTTTACATGAAATTCAAATAAACGACTTAACTTTAACTGATTATATGATTTTTTGGGTAGAAAAACGTACAGTCAAAACTTTAATGAGACTTTGCGTTATTTACACCTTTCGGGTTTTTTTTAGGTTGCTTTGCGGGGATTCATTTTGTTTTTTAAATCTGCAAAAAAAAATATTTTATAAAAAGTTGATTTGCAAAACCGTTTTTTCTTATTCTCTATATTTTGCCTGTACTCGATAAAGAAAATTGTTACCTTTGTCTAAATTTACCAAGCATGATTTTTTTTAAAAAATATCAGAATTTAATCAGCCAGGTTACTGAAAAAGATATATTTACAAACGAACTGACGGAACTTTACGAGCCAATGAATTACATCCTCCATTTAGGAGGAAAACGGCTTCGTCCCGTTATGGTTTTGATGGCTTGCGATTTGTTTGACGGAAACCTTAAAGATGCGCTAAAACCCGCATTGGCGCTGGAATTTTTTCATAATTTTTCCTTGATGCACGACGATATTATGGACAAAGCGTCGCTTCGCAGGGGGAAAGAGACTGTCCATGTAAAATACGGCGTGAATACGGCAATTCTTTCAGGAGACGCCCTGTTGGTGCAGTCTTACAGAATGTTTGAGGATTTGCCTCCTGATTTGTTTAAAAAGTGCGTGCATTTGTTTTCTGAAACGGCAGAAAAATTGTGCGATGGACAGCAGTACGATATGAATTTTGAAACGCAGAAAGAAGTTGATTATGAGCAATATCTAAAAATGATTACAGGAAAAACCGCTGTTTTGGTTGCTTGTGCGCTGAAATTGGGGGCGTTGATAGCAAATGTAGAATCGCAAAATGCTGAAAATATGTATGAATTTGGAAAACATTTGGGAATTGCCTTTCAGTTGCGCGACGATTATTTGGATTTATATGGAAATCAGGAAGTTGTAGGTAAAAAAACAGGCGGAGATATTTACGAAAACAAAAAGACGATTCTGTATATTTTAGCGTTTCAAAACGCTGATAATCAGCAAAAAAAAGAGTTGGAATACTGGTTCGGAGAAAATAGCGGAGATGAAGAAAAATTGCGGCATGTTACGCAGATTTTCAATGAATTAAGTGTCGGAGAAAAATGTATGAAACTCGTACAAAAACATCACGAAACGGCTTTGGAGTTTTTGGGAAAAATCTCCCTGCCGAAAGAAAAAAAACAGCCACTATACGAACTTGCAGATTATCTGTTGGTTAGAGAAAGTTAATAAACTATGAGGATAAACTTTCATATCTTTGCAAAAATCACCACATCGGTAAAATGAACTTCCGCACAGAACTGTCATACGAGTCTCCTTCCGTAAAATTGGACTATTCGAACCGAATATTCACCATCGGGTCGTGTTTTGCAACGGAAATTTCAGACAAATTATCAGAGCGCAAATTTTCCGTTCTTAATAACCCTTTTGGCGTACTGTTCCACCCGATTGCTATCGAAAACGCTTTAATGAGGATTTATTCTCAGGAAGAATATCAGGCTTCGGAAATTTACAAAAATGAAGAACTTTTCATCAGTTGGGACCATCACAGTTCGTTCAGCGACACATCGTTAGAGAAAATTCTTTTCCACATCAACAAGAATTTAAAAGAGGCGCATTCTTTTTTGCGAGAGGCAGATATGGTTGTCATCACGCTCGGAACGGCATTTGTCTATCGGCTTCGTCAATATGACCTGATTGTTGCCAACTGTCATAAAATTTCCAATCATCAGTTTACCAAATACTTGTTGCAAGAACATCAAATCAAAACTTCTCTGAAAAATATCGTGGAAATGCTGACCGACATCGGGAAAAAAGGCTTGAAAATCGTGTTTACGCTGAGTCCTGTGCGCCATGCCAAAGACGGAATCGTAGAAAATAATTTGAGCAAAGCCCGCCTGCTGTGCGCAATACATTCCGCAATAGACTCGTATCTTGCTAATTGTGAGTATTTTCCTGTCTATGAATTTGTCATGGACGATTTGCGCGATTATCGATTTTACAAAGAAGATTTGGTTCATCCTAACGATTTGGCTATTAATTATATCTGGAAAAAATTCAAAACAGCGTATATTTCTCAGAAAGCGTTGCCTTTGATGCAAAAAGTGGAAAAAATCAATCAATCATTAAATCATAAAATATTGCATATCAATACAATTGCTCATAAGAAATTTTTGTACAGCCTCGTAAAAGATATTCAGGAGGTCGAGCCGCAGTTGCCGCAAGGCTGTTTCCGCGAAGAATTTCTGGAACTTCGAAAACGAATGCAGGAATCTTATTAAGCAGGAATTAGAAAAATTAAATCATTTAATTATCTTAATGAATCAGATTTGCCATTCTGAATCCAAGCCACACGCCCAAGATTCCTGCGGCAACGCTCAAAAAAATGTAGGCGAAAAGCGTGAGGAAATTTCCGTTTTGCAGAAGTTGTAAGTTCTCGGACGAGAAAGTAGAGAAAGTAGTATAACCGCCGCAGAACCCCGTTACCAAGAATATTTTCATTTCCGAACTGATGATTTGCTTCTGCTCAAAAAGTCCCAAAAACAAACCGATAAGCACACAGCCTGTGATGTTTACGAGAAAAATGGGCAGCGGAAACAAACCTGAAAACTGTTTTGCCGTGAAAGAAGAGGCAAGATGCCTTGCGATTGACCCCAGCGCTCCTCCCAGTCCGATTAATAAGATTTGTTTCATGGATTAATTTACGATTTTTATTGACTTGTTGATTGGTGAGATTGATAGGCACATGGATACATTAATTGATTTCCGTTCCGTTATCTATTTCATTGTCAGGCGTTATGAAAGAAAACTTGCCGTCGGGTTTTTGTGTCAGCAGCAGCATTCCCTGACTTTCAATGCCTTTGATTTTTCTCGGAGCAAGATTCAGCAGCACAGTAACCTGCTTGCCCACCAATTCTTCGGGTGAGAAACTTTGGGCAATTCCTGAAACAATTGTGCGGACATCAATGCCGGTATCTATTTTAAATTGAAGCAGTTTGTCGGCTTTTTCCACTTTTTTGGCTTCCAAAATCGTCCCAACCCGCAAATCAATTTTTGTAAAATCGTCGTAGCTAATCGTCTCTTTTTGAGGCGCAACGGTTATATCGGTCATCGTATTTTTCTTTTTAGATTCTTCCAGCTTGCTGATTTGGCGATTGATGGCTTCATCTTCAATTTTCTCAAACAGCAAAGGTATTTGATTTATTTTATGTCCCGAAAGAAGGAGTATTGCATTGTTTTCCAGTTCGTTCCACGAATGTCGGGAGAGATTCAGTCCCTCCATGATTTTTTGTGAAGTGAACGGAATGAACGGCTCGGACAGTTCCGCCAAATAAGCCGCAATCTGCGCCGAAACAAACAGTGCATCTTTCGCTTTTTCAGGCTGTTCCTTAATGGTTTTCCAAGGCTCTTGCGTTTGCAAAAATTGATTTCCCAATCTTGCCAAATTCATCAAAGCGTTGAGTGCGTTTCTAAATTCATATTTGTATAAATAATTGGAAATTTCTTTGGCTGAGGCAGATAATTCTTTGAGTTCCGGATAGTCAGATTCATTAGACAACTGAGGAACTGCGCTGCCGTAATATTTGTGAATCAATACGGCAACTCGGTTGATGAAATTACCGAAAATCCCGACCAATTCGGAGTTGTTTTTCGTCTGGAAGTCTCTCCAAGTGAAGTTGTTATCTTTGGTTTCAGGAGCGTTGGAGAGCAAAACGTAGCGCAGCGTGTCCTGTTTTTCCGGAAAATCTTCCAAATATTCATGCGCCCAGACCGCCCAATTCCGCGAAGTGGAAATCTTGTCGTTTTCGAGGTTTAAAAATTCGTTGGCAGGCACATTGTCGGGCAAGATGAAACCGCCGTGAGCCATGAGCATTGCAGGAAAAATGATGCAATGAAACACGATGTTGTCTTTGGCGATGAAATGCACTAATTTGGTGTTTTCGTCCTGCCAGTAAGGTCTCCAGTCTTTGCCGTTTTTTTCTGCCCATTCCTGAGTGGAAGAAATATAGCCGATAGGCGCATCAAACCAGACATACAGTACTTTCCCCCTTTCGCTTTCGAGCGGAACAGGCACGCCCCAGTCCAAGTCGCGTGTCATGGCGCGAGGTTTCAGCCCGTCGTCCAGCCAAGATTTGACTTGCCCGTAAACATTGGGTTTCCAGTCGTTTTTGTGTCCTTTTAGAATCCAGTCTGCGATGAAATCCTGATAATCGTTCAAGGGCAGATACCAGTGTTTGGTTTTTTTCAAAATCGGTTTTTCGCCGCTGAGCATGGAATGAGGCTCAATCAGTTCGTCAGGACTTAAAGTCGAGCCGCATTTTTCGCACTGGTCGCCGTAAGCATTTGTATTTCCGCACTTTGGGCATGTCCCAACGATGTATCGGTCGGCAAGAAATTCTCCTGCTTTTTCGTCGTAATATTGTTCGGTTTCTTCTTCGATGAATTTGCCGTCGTTGTAGAGTTTCAGGAAAAAATCCTGCGTGGTTTGAGTGTGGAGTGGAAGAGTGGTGCGAGAATAGTTATCGTAGGAAATTCCGAGTTCTTTGAAGGTTTTTTTCATCATTTCGTGGTATCTATCTACTACGTCTTGAGGCGTAACTCCTTCTTTTTTAGCACGAATGGTGATAGGAATACCATGTTCGTCCGACCCTCCGATGAGGATAACGTCGTGTTCTTTACGTCGTAAAAACCGTGCAAAAACGTCGGCGGGAACATAAACTCCTGCCAGATGTCCGATGTGCAAAGGTCCGTTGGCATAAGGCAATGCGGTAGTGATGGTATATCTGCTCATTGATGATTTTAAAATTTTAATGAGCAAAGATACGAAAAAGTCGGCAACTGCGAGATTGAGCAGAGCGAGGCTTAAAAAACAAAGACCTTGAACCTGTTAATTAGGCGGCGATAAATAAATAAACGGTTCGCAGGGAATATTCCTCAAAATCATAAAAGAAACGGCGACAATGAGTACCGTAATTCCTAACTTGTTGGAAAACATAAATCCGGCGAGATGTTTTTCTTTCTTGAAAATGTAAACTTCTACAATTATGTAAATCAGATACATAAAAAACGGAAGCAGGTAAATCAAAAAATTATACCGTGCCGCTTTCAGAAAGTCTCCGTGCAGTAAAAAATGAAATGCCCGCTGTCCTCCGCAGCCCACGCAGTTTAAGCCCGTTGCTGCTTTGAAAGTGCAGGGCATGCCCATTCCTGGTTTTTCGGGGTCTATGAAATAATAAAAAACGCTGATTAACAGTAAAATACAAATAATTAAACTCCAAATCAGCATTTTTTTCATTCTAAAAATCTTTTTGATATTGTTCCATAAAACTTTCTATCATCTCTTGAAATTGGTTGGTAGAGATTAAATAAATCAGGTAAATGATGTTCATTGCAAATAATGCCAATGCTATGAAAGACAGTATTTTGGTCGTTTTTGCAGCATTCGCTGCGCCATCGTAATCTTTTGCGTCATACTTGGAGTTTACCTGAGAAGAGAAAACAATAGCAACAATTCCTAAAATGAAGCCGATTCCACACTGGGTGCAACAGCCCAAAACAGTGGAAACTATCGCCAAAGGCAGATTGTTATTAGGTTTAGGAGACAAAGGGAGAGAGTCGAACGGACTGTCTTCAACCGGATTGTAAGTTTGGTTTTCCATAATTTTTTGTTGTAAAAGTAGTATTTTTTTTCGTTTGATTCCTTGTTTTTTCAGGTTAATGGATAAAAAACAGGCTAAGATTTACATAACATATTGATTTATATGTATTTGTGAGAGTCTTGGCATTCGATAGATTTTCATGGGTACAATTTTTTATAAAATACTGAGAATCAATATGAGATAAAATTAGAATTTTATCATATAAACCAGTAACGGTGTTTAGGAATAGTTACTTGTATTTTACTTTAGTAACATTTGTTACACTAAAAGTACCTGCATCAGGAAAAAATTGTGGAATATCCAGAAATTTTACTGTTATTTTTCCTGTTGTTTCATTTATTTGCATATAGTGTCCATAAGCCGATGCTGGACAGGTTATTTTTCCATCTAAATTATCTATCGGTTTTGAGGTCAAATCAGAAACATTGTTCCTTGATAAAATCACGGTTCCCGGCGTTGTATAACTTCCGGTACCTGTTTCAACAGAGGTTCTTTCTATAACTCCAGAGATTAAACGGGAATCTTTAAAGGTTAGGGTGAAAGTAAAAGGAGCGCCACAACAAGCGCCTATCCCAACTCCGGTGATAGTAGTAATATATCCTTTTTTAAGGGTAGTAGGAAGTTCAAAATCATGCTCCGCAGCCATAGGTTCGTAGCCCAAATATTTGGAATAAGATATTGGTTCGGGACTGGATCTGTAAAATTGTCCTTCTTCATCTGAAAGTATCCCATAATAGTTAGTAAAGTTGTTATTTTCGGCATTTTTCATTTTACGAACGGTAATATTTCCATTTACATCTAACTCTGTTTTAGGTGTTTCAGTATTAATACCTACTTGGGCAAAAATATAAGCGCTCAAAAATACACTACTTGCAAAAGTAATAAACTGTTTCATAAATATTTTTATTTAGTGATAATTAATATTTCGTCCACAAAAATATGATAATATTTTAAAATACAAAAAAATATTAATAAATTTTTCATTATATCCCATTTAAATTAAATTATATTCAACAATAATCTCAAATAGCATCATTTTATCTAATTTCTTCGGCAGCATCAAAACCGACTATCCAACTTTGTACAAATGCGCATCGAAACTTCTTTATCCGGAACTCCTTTATAAGGTGGACGTCTCCCCCAAAGTACGGCTTATTGGTTTGAGTGTCAAAAATTTGGAAGAAAAAGAAGAAATTATCGCAGAAAGAACGCCACTGAAAATTCTTTTTCAGGAGTTTTGGGTTCGATTAAATTAAAAATTCAAGATCAATTCAATTAGTCAGATAATCAATACGTTAGTTGATGAACGCTTCGGTTTCCACCATCATTCCCACACGGATTTTGTTTTTGTATTCTTTTGGAAGATTTACAAACTCAATCTTGACGGGGATTCTTTGCTGGATTTTCACGAAATTTCCTGCCGAGTTGTCCGTTGGAATCAGCGAATATTTTGAGCCTGTCGCTTCCGAAATGGCGGTTACTTTTCCTTCAAAAACTTTGTCAGGGAAAGCGTCTATGCGGATACGGACTTTCTGCCCGATATAAATATTGGCAATTTGTTTTTCCTTATAATTGGCAGTTACCCATTTGTTATTGTCTTTGATGATGTTGGTCAGCGTTTGTCCGGACTGCACCAACTCGCCTGTTTCAATAGTTTTCCGCCCGACGTAGCCGTTGTACGGCGCAGTGATGACTGTGTAGGAAAGATTCAGCTTTGCCATTTCCACATTGGCGCCGGAGCGGAGAATCAAAGCATCCATATTTTCCTGTTTTTTACTCATGCCGACCGTTGTCGATTCGTTGGTTTTTTTCTGCATAATCAGCGAGTTATATTTGGCTTTCAATGCCTCATATTCTGTTTTTTTCTGGTCGAATTGCTGTTGCGGAACGGATTCTTCTTTGAGTAGATTCTCGTATCTGACATAGTCCCGATAGGCGTTGTCCATGCGGACTTTGGCTTCGGCGATGTTGGCTTCGGAAACGGACACGGTGTTTTCGGAAGTTTCTATGTTTGAGTATAATACGTCTTTTGAAGCTTCGGCGTCTTTCAAGGAGGCTTCAGCATCAAGCAGTTTGATTTTAAATTCTCTGTCGTCTAAAACGACCAAAGTATCTCCTGATTTAACTTTTTGATGTTCAGTAAAATAAATGTTTTTGATATAGCCCGAAACTTTGGAGTTTACAGGCGTGATGTATTCTTCAATCGTGGCATCGTTGGTGATTTCGTATTCGTAATACCGCCAAAAATAGTGGATCGTCCAGCCCAAGCCGAGCAGCGTAACGAGGATTGAAAAAGTATTGACAAGAATATTTCTCCGTCTTTTTTTCAAAAGTTCCAGATGAGTTTTTCGTTTTTCGTTTTCCTGAGCTTCGGCGATTTCCTCTTCCGAAGGCGGTCGGTTGATTTCCAATCTCCGCTTGTGGCGGTACGGCTGATGATGTTCGTAGGCAGGTTTTTGTTTTTCGGTTTTGTTATTTTGTTCTTTTTCGTCCATTTTTCGAATTATTTTTTAAAGATTTCCGCTTGCGTTGAGCAACACATAATAGGTGTAAATCATTTGAGTTTTGGCGTTGGTGAGTTGTAATTCCGTATTGAGCTGCACATTTTCAGCGTCCAAAACGTCTGTCAAAATTGCCATTTGATTGAAATACTTGTTGTTGGTAATTCTGTAATTGTCTTTTGCCTGCACGACGGTCTGTCCCAATGCGTTGATGCGGTCTAAGGCTTCTTGATGTTTGATGTACGCCGATTTGATGCTCGTGCGCACGTTTTCTTTATTTTGCGTTTTTATATTTTCCTGTAAATCAATGTTGTATTTGTCTTCGCTCATTTCGTGCTTGTGGTCGAACCACGAAGAAATATTGTACTTGATGCCGAGAACAATCGACCAGCTGTTCATGTACATATCCAATACGGGCGAGGAGACGGTAATCGGGCGGGAGAGAGTGTTTCCCGCATGGAGGAAGACATTGGGAAGATATTTGGCTTTGGTGATTTTTTCGTTGTTTTTTGCCGTTTCGATGTTGTATTGAGCGATTTTTATTTCGGGAAAATTTTCAAAGGCTTCTGTAATGTATTCATTTTCAGATTTCAATAAAAACACCTTGTCTAAAAATTCCGTATCGGGAACGATAATCGTGTTTTCGTCCAAGCCCAAAACGATGTCTATTTGCTGAGAAATAATCGCAATATCGTTGTTGGTTTCTTGCAGGGACAGATGATATTGGGTAACCACAATTTGGCTTCGCAGCACGTCGTTGTTGGTTATAATTCCTTCTTTTTTAAGTTGTTCGATGTCGTGAAGGCGTTTTTTCGCCACTTCAATATTTTGATTAAAAATTTCTTTCTGTTTGTAAAGACTGTACAGCGTCAAATAGTTTTTTATCAAAACCAGTTTGATGTCCGCCTTGTCTTTTTCGAGGTTCAAACCTGCAATTTCTTTGGCAATCGAAGCGTTTTTAACAGTATATTTGATTTTTCCGCCCGCATAAATCGGCTGGGTGGCTTCAATTGCATAACTCTGTGTCAGGTCGGGCATGTACGGATGGGCAAAAAGCGTAAAATTTTTATCGAAAATCGTCGGCTGTCCAACGAAACCGTCCATCGCAGAAGCATTTATTTCAGGAAGTTGCAGGTTTTTTGCCAGCGCTTCCTTGTCTTCCAAAATGTTGTATTTCAACTGCGAAGCCTTAATTTTCGTACTGTTTTCGATACCTTTTCCAAACAGTTCATCAACGCTCAAATTATACGTGTTTTGAGCATGTAGTAAAATACAATTTATGGATAACAGGAAGATTAAAAATTTACTTTTCATTTAAAATTTGTTTAAAGGCATTTTCAATTTCGTACAGATATTCCATACAAGACGCAATTTTCCGAGAGTCTATATTCTTCGAAGCGGTGTTGTAAACTTCGTCAATCATTGACAGCATTTCTGCCCGCAGGGAAATTCCCTTTTCACTTAAATGTATGATTTTGTTGCGTTTATCTTTTTGGTCTTCCTCACGGCGGATAAGTTCTTTTTTCTCCAATTTTTTGAGCATGTGTGAAACGGCAGACTTTTCCTTGAAAGACTTTTCTGTTATATCTTTCTGATTTACAGCATCTGAGACAAACAGAAACGACATGATTTGCAGCATCTCGAACGAAAGAGGAATTTTTCGCTCTTTCATTTTTTGCTGGAATGCTTGACGGTAAGCCAACTGTGTCCGTAATATGCTGTATATGAGATTTCGCATGTTTTGTAAATTTTCAAAAGTGCAAATTTACAAAAAACAGTTGAATATTCAACTATTTTCCCGATAGGGGTACATTCTAAATTGTTGTTTTTATTTCATTCCGTGTTTTGTTTGGCGTAGGGGCAACCCTCGCGTTTGCCCGCATTGTCTTGAATCTTGATTTTATTAAGCTTTGCAGGATTATTTTGTTGATTTTTAAAATCTTGGCAATCTTTCAAATCTTGTGAAAATTGTGGTTCAGACATAAACGCAAATCCGGAGGCTTGCACTTCTGAGAAAAACATTATAGGTTATTTATTTTTTGTTACTTAACGATTTTTGTTGAAAAAAGTGGTTTTCTTGAAATTTTTTGTCGCAGATTGTGGAAATATGTAAATTAAGGAATAGTTTTTGTTTAAGAAAAGAAATTATGCGGACAATTTTATTCATACTGATTTTTGTGATTTCCCATTCCTCATTCGGACAGCAAGATGCTGATTCAACGGGAGTTAAATCCTCGTTAGCAAAGTTCAAACTGATAGAACAGCCGATGATTGATGCCGATTCGGTCATCAGCAAAGAATCTACGAAAGTCGTTCGCACAAAAGACAGCATTTCTGTCGATTTGATGCTGGTCAATGTTTATGGGCTGCCGAAGTTCAACAATGATTTGGATAGAAAATATTATTACTGGCTGAAAGACAGAGTGTACCGAGTGTATCCGTATTTCACGCTGGCGGTGGAGCAGTATCAGAATATTCAAGATTCGCTGGAACTCAATAAAAACAATCCGAAATTCAAGGAATATATCAAAAAACGTCAGCGGCAATTGTCCGAAGAATACGAAACCCGCTTGAAGAATTTGAGTAAAACAGAAGGCAGAATTTTTTCTAAACTTATGTACAAAGCCACAGGCAAAACGGTTTACAACATTATCAAAGAGCTTCGCGGAGGCTGGTCGGCATTTTGGTGGAACGCCAAAGCAGGCGCTTTTGACATTGACTTGAAACAGCCTTTCGACCCTACATACAACAGAGAAGACGCTTATATTCAGGCAATTATGTATCGGGCGTACCAATTCGGAGACCTCAAACCGATTGATTATTTTTGACATTTATTTTT
>JAITOO010000197.1 GCA_031289875.1 Flavobacteriaceae bacterium | reverse complement strand
AAAGGGATAACTTCTTTGCCTGTTTTGTCGATATATCCCTCTTTGTAGTTTAACACTACAGTCGCCAGACCTTCGGAATAAGGATAGATACGGTCGTACTTTTTAGTATTCTGGGCAAACGACAAGCTCGCCCACAAAAGCATTATTGTAAAAAACATTTTTCTCATTTTTGTTTACTGTTTATTTATTATTAAATACAAAGGTAATTGTTTTTGCACACTGATAATCCTGATTTGATGGATTTATGCAAAAAAATCCGTGATTATTGTTTAATCTGTGTCGTCTGTATGCTTTTGAGGCAACTTTCCTACAATTTAATTTCTTTTCCGTTTTTATCAATATAAAAATATCTTCTTTTGGTTTTTTAGCATAAATGTTGCTGTTTCTTTTCATTCAATATTTTTCTCTACCTTTACAACGATATTTTTTAATCATTCAAAAAAAAACCTTTAATAAAATTTTAGAAAAAATGGCAACAAACAAAAAAGTAACTCGTGTATCAGGCGACAGTTCTGCTACCGATGGTTCTCGTCCTGCTTTTGTTCCTACGGCAGAAGCAAAAGGTCAGGCAGGTAAATTCAGAATATATGGTATTATTCTGTGGATTTTGGCAGTGGTGGCAGAAGTCATTGCGATGCTGATTCTGTTCAAAAAAGACCCTGAAATTGCGTTAAGCACAGGAAACCGTGTGTTGTTAATCGCTATTCTTCTTGTCGATTTGGTTCTGCTGATTGTCGGTTCATCGTTTTGGAAAAAAGCCAATCGTTTCGACCCTGCATCAAAGCAAAATGCGCCTAAATTTTTCTTCCAAAATCAGTTGGGAGTAGTTGTGGCGGTAACTGCGTTTCTGCCTGTGGTAATTTTGGCATTTATCAAAAAAGAATATTTGGTAGGAGCTATCGCAGCGCTGTTTATGGTCGGCGGAGGCGCAGCGAGCGCCGATTATAACGCACCTTCGCAAGAAGAATATGCAGCGCAAACCTCAGAAGTTGAGGCGCTTACAGGAGGTAATTTTGTTTATTGGACAAAATCCGGCTCAAAGTTCCACCTCTACAACGATTGCCGCTACATTAACACAAGCAAAACCACCGAAATCTTTGAAGGTTCTGTGGCTGACGCTCGCAAGGAAAAAAACATTACCGAACTTTGCAGCGCCTGCAAAAGCAAAGTGATGAAAGAAAAAGGTATAACTGACGAACAACTGCAACAGGCTGAAAGCGCCGCTCAAAATGCACTTGAAAAAAGCAAAGAAACAGAAACTCCTTCATCTAAAGAATAAGCAGTAATCATAAAGTTCCCCCAATAAATTGCTTGTTGGGGGATTTTTTTATCCGATTTTTATCCGAAAATTCAATGTATTACCCCAAAACATATTGCTCAAAATTACCGACAGCACGATTGCCGTAATGACAACATACATTTTGTCTTTTTCCATAGCAAAGCCGACAAACGACAGCAACACACGAATTAAAGGCGTGGCTTTTGATTATGGAAGAATATATAACAGGTAAATGGTTGAAAGTATGCGAATGCACTTTTTTATTTGCTTTTTTTCGTTAAATTTGTCATCGTTATTATTCGTTAATATCCGTGCTTTTATTAAGGCACCATCGTAACGAAATATCATATATACTTAATTAGCAATGCTAAAAATTCTATGTTAATGTATTCTTTGGAAGAATTAGAAAACGGAAAAATATTTCTTATTGACAAGCCTTTGGACTGGACATCTTTCGATGTCGTGAATAAAATCAAGTGGAATATCCGAAAACATTTTAAATTGAAAAAATTTAAGGTTGGACATGCCGGAACTCTTGACCCCAAAGCGACAGGGTTGCTCATCGTCTGCGTTGGAAAAGCTACAAAGCAGATTCAGGAGATACAGGACGCTTCCAAAGTCTATTCGGGAACGATTAAACTCGGCGTGCAAACACCTTCTTATGATACTGAAACAGAAGAATTTAATCCTAAAAACATTTCTCATCTTCTGAAAGAGGATATTCACAAAGCAACAGAATTTTTCATTGGCGAAATTTGGCAAAAACCGCCCGTTTTTTCTGCCATAAAAAAAGACGGAAAACGTCTGTATGAGTTCGCCCGCAAAGGAGAAGAAGTGGAAATAAAAGAACGGGCAGTTTCCGTTTATGATTTTCAAATTACAAAAATTGATTTACCTTTTGTTGAGTTTTTAATTCATTGCAGCAAAGGAACTTACATACGTTCTTTAGCACATGATTTCGGAAACAAATTGGAAGTTGGAGGATATTTGACTCAACTTTGCAGAGAAAAAATTGGAAATCACGAGGTGAAAAATGCAGATAATTCGATTATCGAAAATGCAAAGTTTTTTGAATAAATCGCTTTAAAACAATCCTTTAATTCTAATTTTTGACCTTATATTTTTATTTAACACAATTTTTTCACTTCACATACAAAAAATAACCGCACAAACCCTTATTTTTGCAATTGAATTTTATTTTTATGCAAAAAATTTTCGGATTGATATTGCTGAGTTTTGCGCTGGCTTCCTGCGCCCGCATCGGCTCGCCCACAGGCGGCACAAAAGACGAAACCCCTCCCCGCTTTCTGAGTGCAAAGCCCGATACGCTTGCTACACATGTCAGCTCCGATATTAAACAGATATTCATCTACTTTGACGAATATATTCTCATCAGAGATGCTGCAAAACAGATACTTATCTCCCCTCCAACGGAAGTTCCGCCACAAATACAACCTTCCGCCAGAGCCATGAAATACATTTCTATCAAGTTTTTCCAACCTTTGGAAGAAAATACCACTTATACTATCAATTTTGGTTCAAGTATTCAAGACAACAACGAAGGCAATAAATTAACCGGTTTTTCTTACACCTTTTCCACAGGCGATTTCATTGACAGTCTGAAAGTTACAGGAACAGTAAAAAACAGCCTCAAAACCGAACCGCCTGTAAATGCAGTCGTTGCACTGTACAAAATTTTCAAAGATTCTCTGGAAAAGGATTCTGTCAATTTGAAAAAGAAACCCTATTACGTTACACGAACGGACAGCTCAGGGGCGTTCACACTGAATCATCTTCACGATGGAGATTTTAAATTGATTGTTTTCAATGACTTAAACAATAATTTAACGATTGAACCTGACAAGGAGGAAATCGGTTTTTTGACTGCCCTCGTCAATCCGAAAGACAATCCGTCTGCGGAAAATATTGTACTTTCGCCTGCCAAACTGCCATACAGAGCTTTGGGCGGCGAACAGGACGGACAAGGAGTTATCAAATTCAAGTTTAAAGGAAATCCTAAAAATTTAATAATCAGGGCGTTAGAACCTGATTTTCCGCCAACGAACATCAGTCATGAGCCGTTTGCCGATAGTCTGTATATCTATTTCAATAACAAGGACTTAAAAAATATTGATAAAAGAAAAAGGTTGAAATTTCTGGCTGAATATCAACAAAAAGTAGATACCGTCAATGCTCTGTATGACAATACTATAGAAACGGAACTAACTTTATCGCCTGTGGAAAAGGAAGTTACTCCGACCGAAGATTTTTCCTTAAAATCAAACAATTTCATTTCCGAACTGAACAAAGACCTCTTTTCGGTTACTAACCTGAAAACCAAAACTCCCGTCGCTTTCACCTTACAACTTGACACCATTTCCGAACGGCAGTTCGACGTGAAATTTGCCAAAAATTTCGATACGCAATACCGGATTGAAGCAAAATCCGAAGCCGTCAAAGATTTTCTCGGAAATTTAAACAAAGACAGTTTGTCTTACGACATAACTATCAGAAAACAAAGCGAATACGGTAATTTCTATTTAAAACTTCAAAACAAGCCGACCTCTAAATTTTTCGTTCAATTATTGAACGAAAAATATAAAGTTTTAAAAAATATTTACACCGATGCCGATAATTTTGAATTTAAAAACCTTCGCCCTGCGAGCTACCTTATTCGTATTCTGGTAGATGAAAATAATAATGGCTTTTGGGATGCTGCCGATTTGGAACATTTTATTCCTGCGGAAAGAACCTATATTTACGCCAAACCGATTGACATCAAGGCATTTTGGGATATGAATGAAACTTGGATTTTAGATTAATAAAAATCATATAATATGAAGAAAACATTACTTGTTATTTTAGTTGTACTTATTGGTATTCAATTCATTAGAATAGACAAAACCAATCCGTCCATCAATCCCAAAGAGGATTACGTGAATATTGCCCATGCGCCTGAAAATGTGCAGACTATTTTAAAACGAAGTTGTTACGACTGTCATTCCAACGAAGTGGTTTACCCTTGGTATACCAATATTTCCCCGATTTCGTGGTACATCAAAGACCATATCAACGAAGGGCGCGAACACGTAAATTTCTCGGAATTTGGCAAATACAACATGCTCCAAATACAGTACGCCAACACCGCTCTGTACAAGGCAGTTAAGGGTGTCGGAATGCCGTTGGACAGTTACACTCTTGTTCACAAAAACGCAGTTCTAAGTTCGCAGGACAGAAAAATTCTCCTTGATTGGTTCAAACAATTCGCCCTTGACGACGGCACGGAATAACTATGAAACCTCTGAAAAAAAACGACCTTATCGTCATCGTATCTCCCGCAGGCTCAGTGAAAAAGGAGCAAATTCAATCTACGCTTGATTTGATTGAATCCAAAGGCTGGCGGTACGAAATTGGAAAAAATGCTTTCAATCAGTACTTTTTTGGATACAACTATGCAGGCGCTCCACAAGAACGTCTGGAAGACCTTCAATGGGCGGTAAATCATCCGGAGGCAAAAGCAGTTTGGTTTTCGCGTGGCGGTTACGGCGGAGTGCAGATTGTTGATTTTCTGAAACTTGCAAAATTTAAAATAAATCCTAAATGGCTGATTGGCTATTCCGACAACACGGTTTTTCATCAGCATTTTAACCGTCGGGGCTACCCTACTCTTCATGCTACAGTTTGCAAACTTCTCCCGCAGGGTCAATCGAAAACAACTTTTTCCACAATTTTTGATGTTTTGGAAGGAAAAAAGCTCAAATATTCGTTAAAAACGCACCGATTTAATCAAAAAGGCAAAGCCGAAGGCTTGCTCACGGGCGGAAATTTATCGATTTTGTACAGCCTTTCGGGCAGCCGTTCGCTGGATTCTTTCAAAAATAAAATTCTTTTCATCGAAGATTGGTACGAGAATTTCTATCATGTGGACAGAATGTTAATCGGAATGGAAAGGGCGGGGTATTTTAAAGATATTCAAGGACTTATCGTCGGAGGATTTACCAAAATGGATATGAAAGCAGAAAACCCGAATTATGAAACCCCTTTTGACGAAGAAGCGTATCAAGTTATTAATGAGAGGTTTAAGCCTTACGATATTCCCAAGATTTTCAGTTTCCCGTCGGGACACATTTTCGATACGCGGGCAATGATTACGGGCGGAACTGTCCGAATAGAGGTCAAAGAAAATGAAGCGGTTTTTGAGAATTGGGTTTAACTCGAAAAAATAAATTTCTTTTTGGCTGCATAATTAATCAGCGAAACCAAAAATATTGCTGATGCTTTGCAGAAAACAATATCTCCAACGGTCATAACAATCAGATTTACAGGTTGATAAATAAAACTGTGAAACAGCGAAAATAATGCCCAACTCATCAACATCGTGATGATGGACAGAATCATGAAATAAGTTATTTCCCGTTTTTTGGAGTGCTTTCCACGTTTGAAAACAAACAAAATGCTGAAATAATAATTGCTGACAATCCCGCCTGAAGTCGATAACATATTGGAAAAAGGATAGCCGTAAGTTCGATTTTCAAAAGAAATGAAATCGGGCAAAGCGGACGGCAAGCTCAAAAATTTCATCAACGAAATTTCGATAATAGCACTGAGAATCCCCGCAATAAAAAACAGCGAAAACTGTTTTTTGTGTCTGTTTATTACACCTGCTATCACTATATAATTTAATAAATCGTGGCAAAGGTAAGAAATAACTTTGACAATGCAAGAAAACAAATACAAGTGTAAGATAATCAGTACAATATGTTAAGATTCAGAGATTTAGTAGAGGCAGGGAATGCCAAAAACAGCACGGCAAAGGCATAGTTTGCAATCTAAAACCTAATCGGCTCTTATTATCACTATTTGTATGTTAAAACCCTAACTCCGTCCAAAATCACCACATCTAAAATAAAATCGCTGAATATTATGCAATCATAATTTTTTTGAATTTATTAATTTAAATATCAAGTATTTACCTGATTAGACTAATAAATTTGAAGAATTGCTTACGGAAATCAAAAAAATAAGACCCGGTTTTAACAAGCGTGAGGTCAGATTTTTTATACTACCCTCTGTTATTGAATAGAAAAATAAACCATTAATATATTGATATTTAATGAATTAATATAAATAAAAACCTCAAACAACAACCGACAGATAATATAATTTACTAATCCGTTCATTTTTTCGTATTTTTGCAGTCTAAGTCTTCTTAATAAGATGAATCAGGATTACATACGGATTTACGGAGCAAGAGAACACAATCTGAAAAACCTCTCCGTCGAAATTCCTCGAAATAAATTAGTGGTTATCACAGGGTTAAGTGGAAGCGGAAAATCTTCTCTCGCTTTCGATACCATTTTTGCCGAAGGACAACGCAGGTACATCGAAACTTTCTCCGCATACGCAAGACAGTTTTTGGGCGCTTTGGAACGCCCCGATGTGGACAAAATCGACGGACTTTCGCCTGTCATTGCCATTGAGCAAAAGACCACTTCGCGCAATCCGCGTTCCACTGTCGGAACGGTTACAGAACTGTACGATTTCTTCCGCCTGCTCTATGCGCGCGCTTCCGATGCTTATTCCTACAACACGGAAGAAAAAATGGTCAAATATTCCGAAGACCAAATTATTGATTTTATTTACAAAGACTTTCAAGGCGAAAAAGTATTGCTTCTTGCACCTGTAATTCGTTCCCGTAAGGGGCATTATCGAGAATTGTTTGCAAATCTGGCAAAGAAAGGATTTTTACAGGTACGCACAGACGGTGAACTTCGGGATATTGAACGAAACATGATGCTTGACAGATACAAAACCCATGATATTGAGGTAGTTATCGATAAATTCATCATTGATAGTCAGGAACGTTCCCCGCGGATTTTGTCGTCTATCCGTTTGGCGATGCAGTACGGCGAAGGCACAATCCTGCTGTTGAAACAAGGCGAAACACAAGGCAAGTATTTAAGCCGCAATTTGATGTGTCCCACGACAGGACTTTCATACCAGCTTCCCGAACCGAATACTTTTTCTTTCAATTCGCCCAAAGGTGCGTGCGAGTATTGCAACGGCTTGGGCAATGTACGGGAAATCGCTTTGGACAAACTAATTCCCAATCCTGACGAGTCTTTCAAAAAAAATACCTTTCCGGTTTTTGAAGAATTGCAACACACGGGCTGGATTCTTTCTCAAATCGAAATCATCTTGAAAAAAAATGGATTTTCGATGAATACTGCGTGGAACGAGCTTTCAGAGCAGGCTCAGCACGAAATTCTGTACGGTACAAACGAAAAAGTTACTATGGATTTGGATTATGCCCAAATTCAGAAAACGTACAAGATTAATTTTGAGGGACTTATAGAATATTTTTCCCGACTGTCCGAAGGAAACGGAGAAGAAGAAAACGTCAAATTCAAAATTCCGATTTTTGAAGACAAGGTCTGCCCCAGCTGTCACGGTGCACGCCTGAAAAAGGAAAGCATGTTTTTCAGATTGGACGGCAAAAATATTGCAGAAATTTCTCAATTTTCACTGCAAAATCTGGAAAAATGGATTCAAGAACTGCCTTCAAAAATTTCTGAAAATCAAAATATTATAGCCAAAGAACTTTTGCAGGAAATCTCTAAAAGACTTCGTTTTCTGTTAGATGTCGGTTTAGACTACCTGACGTTGAGCAGACCTTCGCAATCGCTTTCAGGAGGCGAGTCCCAACGGATTCGGCTGGCAACGCAAATCGGTTCGCAGTTAGTCAATGTGCTGTACATTTTAGATGAACCAAGCATCGGACTGCATCAACGGGACAACATCAAACTGATAGATTCTCTAAAAAAACTCCGCGACTTGGGCAATTCCGTCATCGTGGTCGAACACGACAAAGATATGATTCTCAGCGCAGATTATGTTATTGATTTGGGACCTTTTGCAGGAAAACAAGGCGGCGAAATCGTCTGGAAAGGCTCGCCGAAAGAAATGTTGAAAGCAGATACTTTGACCTCAAAATACCTTAATGGCAAATTGGAAATTCCTGTTCCCAAAACACGAAGGAAAGGCAACGAACACACTTTGAAACTGTCAGGCTGTACGGGGAACAATCTGAAAAACGTAAATCTGCAGGTTCCGCTGGGCATATTAGTCTGCATCACAGGTGTTTCAGGAAGCGGAAAATCTTCACTGATTACCCATACGTTATACCCGATTTTAAACAAACATTTTTATCGGGCGGAGAAAGAGCCTCTGCCTTATAAAAAAATTGAAGGCTTGAGATTTTTAGACAAAATCGTAGATGTCGATCAATCTCCCATCGGGAGGACGCCCCGCTCAAATCCGGCTACTTACACAGGCGTTTTTACAGAAATCCGCAATCTGTTTTCCCAACTTTCCGAATCGAAAATCAGAGGTTACAAGCAAGGACGGTTTTCGTTCAATGTCAAAGGCGGACGGTGCGAAGTATGTCAAGGCTCAGGTCTGAAATTGATTGAAATGAACTTTCTGCCGGATATTTACGTTCACTGCGAAGCCTGCCACGGCAAGCGTTTCAACCGAGAGACACTGGAAGTGCGCTACAAAGGCAAATCCATTTCCGACGTGCTGAACATGACGATTGACGAGGCAGTAGAATTTTTTCAGCCGATACCGAAGATTCATCACAAAATCAAAACTTTGCAAGATGTAGGATTGGGCTATATCACTCTTGGACAGCAATCTACAACCTTGTCAGGTGGCGAAGCGCAACGCGTGAAACTTGCCACGGAACTAAGCAAAAAACAAACGGGCAACACGATTTACATCTTGGACGAACCCACGACAGGACTGCATTTCGAGGACATTCGGATTTTGATGGAGGTTATCGACCGTTTGGTGAATTTGGGCAATTCGGTAATCATCATCGAGCATAATATGGAAGTGATAAAAATGGCAGATTACATTGTGGACATCGGCTTGGATGGCGGCAACAGAGGAGGAAAAATCATTGCGCAAGGTGAGCCTGAAGAAGTCGCCAAAAGCAAAAAAAGCTACACGGCGAAATTTTTGAGGGAAGAATTAGAGAAGAAGTGAATTTCTACTCACCAAAAAAAACGCATTCAGTTGTTGAATCCACAAAACAGTTAGAAAATAACCGTTTGAAAGCCTTTAAATTCAAAGCCTACAAAAAAATGCAGGCTTAAATTTATTCTTTTTTTGAATTTTACTGTTGAGAAGTTCCTCCCAATACGCCACTCAGGATATTTCCCAAAACGTTGGCGTTGGTATTCTTCTTCTCGTAATCTTTGGAAACTTCAAACAGCCCATTAACTATCTGCTCGGAAGCATATTGACTGATGGAACTGCTGAGGTCGGTACTTGTTGTCTGGCTTTTTCCAAAAATCGAACCTATCGTGTTTAACAGGTTTGTGCCTTTGGCTGCATTGTTGATTAGCGAAGTGATTCCGTTGGCTTGCAGCTGGCTTTCTACCTGCGGCTGAATGGCAGCAATCAGTTTGCTCTGCGTTTTATTTTTCAAATATTCAGTCGCCGCACCTTTTCCCCCTGTCGCAATACCAATGGCATCGCTAATGGTTATCTCCTGAATTGCCTGAGTAACAATGGGTTTTGCAATAGCAACAGATGAAACGGCAGCCTGCCCGATATACTGTTTTTCCTTTTCTACCAGACTGCTCAACCCTAAATTTTGCAAATTGGTATTGATTTTTTTCAAATCTTCGGGAATCACAGCTTCAATCAAAGCATTGGTTAAAAACGAATCTGTATTTCCTAAAATTGAAAAACCTTGATTGGTGCTTGCCGTCAAGATTTGCTGTACCACAGCCAAACTGTTTGCCGTGCCTGATGATAACCCGCCTGCCTGCGAATCGCAACTTTGAACGCTTACTGCTGCAAATGCAGCTATCAAGAACGTTTTAGTGATCTTCATTATTTTCATTTTTATTTTTTGACAAAAATACGACGAATAGGTTTAATTTCCGATTACTTATTTTAAAACTTTTTCAAATCTTTCCAGAAAAATATCCGCTTGTTGCCGTGTCAAGCACAAAGGCGGAAGCAGGCGGAATATGTTCGTTCCTGTCGCTCCCGTAAAAACTTTTTCCTCAAACAAAAGGCGTGTGCGCAGTTCTTTTATCGATTTGTCAAATTCAATTCCAATCATCAATCCTCTGCCGCGAACCTCCTTTATCTGCGGGATTTTTTTCAATTCGGAGAGAAGATATTCACCTACTTTTTCCGCATTTTCAACTAAATTCTCGGCTTCAAAAATGTCTAAAACGGCAATTCCTGCTGTGCAGGCGAGATGATTTCCTCCGAAAGTCGTTCCAAGCTGACCATAAACCGCTTGAAACATCGGACTGATGAGAACTCCGCCCATGGGGAAGCCGTTACCGAAGCCTTTGGCAACAGTAATAATATCCGGATGGATACCTGCGTATTGATGAGCAAAAAATTTTCCGCTCCGCCCATATCCCGACTGTATTTCGTCCAAAATCAAGACAGTTTCTGTTTCAGAGGCAAGATTTCTCAATTCTCTTAAAAAATTGTCATCAGGAATTTGAATACCTCCGATTCCCTGTATCCCTTCGATAATTACGGAAGAATATTGCCTCGTTTGGAGTTCTTTTTTTACAGATTCGAGGTCGTTTAGGGACACGAAAACCACTTCCAGTCCGTCGTTAATCGGAGCAGAATATTTGGCGTTGTCCGTTACCTTAACTGAGGCAGAAGTGCGCCCGTGAAAGGCTTTGGAAAAAGACAAAACCTTGTTTCTGCCATTATGGAAAGAAGCAAGTTTAAGCGCATTTTCATTGGCTTCCGCTCCTGAATTCACCAAAAACAGTGAATAATTTTCATAACCTGAGAGTTTTCCTAATTTTTCTGCCAGTTCTTCCTGCAAAGGATTGACAACGGAATTTGAATAAAATCCGATTTTATGCAACTGTCCCGTCAGTTTTTCAATATAAAAAGGGTGGCTGTGCCCAATGGAAATCACGGCATGACCGCCGTACAAATCCAGATATTCCTTATCGTGGGAATCGTAAACGTAACAGCCTCGTCCTCTTTGTATTTCAATATCAAAGAGTGGATATACTTCAAATAATTTCATTGATGTTCGATGTATAAATATTCATTTCTTTTGCAAAAGTATAGAAAAAATTTCACTACTGTCCGGTAAACCTTTGATAAAAAAAACGGGAGAAAAATCCCACCGCATTGATTAGCTTTGTATCTCTACAAAACACAGGTCAATCAATGGCATTTTGAAAGACGAAGAAATTACGCTCTGTTACGGCAAAAACGGTGAACAAAAGCATCGTTGCCGCCGAATTGCCTTTTGGGACGATGAAAAGCAGGTACAACCAAGTGGTCATTTTCAAATAGGGTGTCCGTTGTGCTCAGCAATTTGATGAATTATGTGAATATCTATAGTTTTTTAGAGAATCCGGACATAAAGAAAGACGATTTAAATTTCTTTTTTCCTTTCTTTTTTCCTTTCTTTTTGTTACATTTGACAAATTACTTTAAAATCCGTTTTTTTTATGAAAAAGTCTCAAACACTTATCGAACTCGAAAACCGATACGGAGCGCACAATTACCACCCGC
>JAITOO010000193.1 GCA_031289875.1 Flavobacteriaceae bacterium | reverse complement strand
GGGTAGCCGATTTTTTCTTTTGCTTGTGAAGAAACAGGTTTTATATCATCCCAAATATTTTGCAAAGCAATACCGGGCATTTCTTCTAAATAATTTTTATATCTTGGAACATTCCCTTCTTTAGTCTGAATAACACGTCCTTCATCTATTAACTTTTGCATATTTTCTTTTGAAAATTGCCAATACCGGAAAACACCCATTACTTCATAGTATGGATTTCCTTTTGATGCACCACCGGGACCCGTTAAATCCGTTAGTTTGTATCTTCTGCCTTTTTCATCAATGTTATTATAATTTTTAGAAACATAATCTTCTGAATAAGGTATATATAATTGATTGAATGTATAATCAATACTTTTTGAATAATAATATATTGTATCAGCGATATTTCCTAATGCTTTCCGCCCTTGTTTAGCATCATTATGGGCAGAACTTCTTTTCCATGTAATGATTGAACGAAAATTATTTCTTCCAAATATTTTATCTAATATTTCTACTTGGATATAGGAATTAGCATGGTCATCGCAATGCAAAAAGATACTTCCGGTTGGTTTCAGTATCCGGTGCATTTCGGCAACACGTTCTTTGAGCCAGCCAATATAATGGTCTATTCCGCCTGACCAACGGTCTTGAAATGAGCGTACTTCACCGGCATCACCCCAAATCACCTCGTAATTGCGGTTAGAGAAAAACGGCGGGTCGAGGTAGATTAAATCCACTGTTTCATCTTCAATGGTTTTGAGGATTTCGAGATTGTCGCCGAGAATGAGTTTGTTTATTGCCATATTTATTCAAATGCAACACAAAGATACTATTTTTTGGGCAATCGCGAGGATTGCCCGCAATGTTTTGAACCATGATTTTAGTAAGATTAATTTGATTTCCTTGATTATTAAAATCATGTCAATCTTGCAAATCTTGTGAAAATCGTGGTTCGGACATAATCGCAAGGGGGCAAGGCGTGCCTTGCCCCTACTTTTTTTGTCTATCAAATCATGTTCAAAATTATTTGGGTGCATTTCAAATTGTCGGTTTATTGGGCAACCGCAAAAACTGCCGACTCGGCATGGTATTTATCATTCTACCGAGCGATAATCCCTACGGGATTTTTTTCATCTGTTATAACTTGTTTATTTTTCATCACTTAATAAAATGTATTTTATCCGTCATTTGATTTGAGACATTATCGGGAGATTGTTTTACAATCCCCAGCCCTCTCTGTCCAAACTTCGGTATTGTATAGCTTCTGCAATATACGCCGACTGCACCTTTTCTGACTGAGACAAATCGGCAATCGTTCGGGCAACTTTTAAAATGCGGTCGTATGCTCTTGCCGACAAATTTAACCTTTCAATAGCCGTTTTCAGCAGTTGTTTAGAACTTTCGTCTAATTCGCAAAAAATGTCTAACTCTTTTGCCCCCATTTGAGCGTTGTAATGAATTTCTTTCAAATCTTTGAAACGTTCCGTCTGGATTTTCCGTGCCGCCATCACTCTGTTCCTGATTGAGATACTGCTTTCTCCCTTCCTTTTGTCCGACAAATCTTCAAACGGAACAGGCGAAACTTCAATGTGAATATCTATTCTGTCCAGAAGCGGACCCGAAATTTTATTCATGTAACGCTGCATCTCGACAAGAGAACTCGTATTTTTCGGATCGTCAGGAAAATAGCCCGACGGCGACGGGTTCATCGATGCCACAAGCATAAAACTTGAGGGATACGTAATGCTGAATTTTGCGCGAGAAATTGTTACTACTCTGTCTTCCAGCGGCTGGCGCATCACCTCCAAAACTTGACGGTTAAACTCAGGCAGTTCGTCTAAAAAAAGAACACCGTTATGCGAAAGTGAAATTTCGCCTGGTTGAGGATAGCTGCCGCCTCCGACCAATGCAACGCCCGACATTGTGTGATGCGGACTGCGAAAGGGTCTGACCGTCATCAGTGAAGATTCCGTGCCGAGTTTTCCCGCTACGCTGTGAATTTTCGTAGTTTCCAACGCTTCCGAAAGAGTGAGCGGCGGAAGAATGGACGGAAGTCGTTTGGCAAGCATGGTTTTTCCGCTTCCGGGAGGACCAATCAACAAAACGTTATGTCCGCCTGCGGCGGCAATTTCCATTGCGCGTTTCACATTTTCCTGCCCTTTGACTTCGGCAAAGTCAAAGGGAAATTTATTGATGTTTTCAAAAAATTCTTTTCTCGTATCGACCACCGTCGGTTCTATCTCATATCTTTTGTCAAAAAAATCGACGACTTGTGTCATGCTTTCAACTCCGTACACTTTCAAATCACTGACGATAGCGGCTTCTTTTGCGTTCTGCTTCGGCAGGAAAAAACCTTTGAAACCTTCTTCTCTCGCCTGAATGGCAATCGGCAAAACACCTTTTACCGGCTGCAACGAGCCGTCGAGCGAAAGCTCGCCCATGATGAGATACTTGCCCAAATCCTGTGTCTTAATCTGTTCTGAAGCGGCTAAAATTCCGACAGCAATGGTCAAATCGTAGGCTGAACCTTCCTTGCGCAAGTCTGCGGGCGCCATATTGACCGTTATTTTCTTACCGGGCATTTTGTATCCGCAGTTTTTCAAGGCGGCGGAAATCCTGTGAGCGCTTTCTTTTATCGCCACGTCGGGCATTCCGACTAACTGATAGCCCACGCCTTTGTCCACATTGACCTCAACGGTGATGATTTGGGCGTTTACGCCGTAGGTTGCGCTTCCGTAAGTTTTTACAAGCATA
>JAITOO010000145.1 GCA_031289875.1 Flavobacteriaceae bacterium | reverse complement strand
TTTTTTTCAAAAAATTTTGCGCTTTGAAAAATAGCCGTATATTTGCACCTCAAAACTGGGGTACCTTAGCTCAGTTGGTAGAGCAAAGGACTGAAAATCCTTGTGTCCTTGGTTCGATTCCAAGAGGTACCACAAGAAAAAAATCTTGAAAACTGTTTGTAGAAGCAATTTTCAAGATTTTTTTTTAGTCTTGTATGATTTTTCAAAAGCGGTATAAAAAACCGCATGGTTGTTTTAAGTTGATTTTCAGGAATTTTTCAACAGTTCATGAAAAACAGTTTGGGCGGAATAAATCCGGTTTTCTGCTTCGGAAGTGACCAACGAATAATCGGAATCCAATACTTCATCAGTAACGATAACGTTTCTGCGCACGGGCAGACAGTGCATGAATTTGCCGTTGTTCGTCCGTTTCATTTTTTCCATCGTGATAGTCCAACTCTCGTCCTGAGACAGAATTTGCCCGTAATGTTCATAAGAACTCCAATTTTTTGCATAGACGAAATCTGCGCCCTCCAACGCTTTGTCCTGGTCGTACTCAATCGCTGCACCTTGTGTAAATTCAGGGTTCAATTCGTAACCTTTCGGCTGAACGATGGTCAGGTCAATCCAATCAACGTTGGAAAACCATTGGGCAAAAGAGTTTGGTACGGATTGAGGCAATTTTTTAGGGTGAGGTGCCCAAGTTAAAACAACTTTTACTTTTTTTCTTTCAGATTGAAAATGAGAGTGTTCTGCAACAGTAATTAAATCGGCAAAAGACTGCAAAGGGTGCAACGTGGCGGTTTCCAAACTCACCACAGGAACGGAAGACTCTGACAGTATCTTATGGAATAACACCTCGTTATAATCGTACTCTTTATTCTGCAATTTGGGGAAAGTTCTCACGCCCAGCAAGTCGCAATACTTTGCCAGCACGCGGACGGCGTCTTTCAAGTGTTCTTGTGTATCGCCGTTCATCACAACACCGTCTTCAGTTTCCAACGTCCAAGCATCTGAGCCTGCGTTCAATACCCAGACATTAGCGCCCAAGTTATAGGCGGCTTTCTGCGAACTCACGCGCGTCCGCAGGGAAGGATTGAAAAACAGCAACCCAACGGTTTTGTTCTTCCCGATTTCTTGTTGTGAAAAAGGATTCTTTTTTATTTCCAATGCGTTGGCTAATAAATCATTGATGTTTTCCACATCGTGAAAAGAAAAAAAGTTTTTCATTGATTTCAAAAAATTTATCAAAAGTAGTAAATTTGCTACAATTATTTATGGAATAATTAAGAATTAGAAATTATAGTTGCATCAGCACATTTGCTAATAAACCAATTAAAACTATCTTTGCAAAAACAAGACAAAAAACAAGAAAGATGATTTCCTTACAGACTTTCATTGCCGAAAAAACTTTTAAAAACTGCCTGATGAACGCTTCAGGAGTAAAGTGTATGACGGATGAAGAACTGCAAGAACTTGCCCGCTCCGAAGCAGGAACGTGGATAACCAAAAGTTGTACGCTCGTTCCACAAGACGGCAACCCGTCTCCGCGCTATGCGGATTTGAAAATGGGAAGCATCAACTCTATGGGGTTGCCCAATTTGGGCTTTGATTTTTATTTGAATTATGCTCTGAAACAGCATGATACAGGAAACGACTCTCTGTTTTTTTCCGTTGCAGGACTGAAACTGGAAGACAACCTGCAAATGTTGAAACGCATTCAAGATTCTGATTTTCAAGGATTCACAGAATTGAATCTCTCCTGTCCAAATCTTCCCGGCAAACCGCAGACCGGCTATGATTTCGACCGTACGAACGAAGTGCTGGACAAAATTTTCAACTTTTACCAAAAACCGCTGGGAATCAAACTTCCGCCATATTTTGATATGATTCATTTTGAAACAGTTGCCAATATTTTAAATCAATATCCGCTTCGGTTCATAACTTGCATTAACAGTGTCGGAAACGCTTTGTACATCGAAGACGAAACGGTAGTCATCAAGCCTAAAGGCGGTTTCGGAGGGCTGGGCGGAGCATACGTCAAACCCACAGCCTTAGCCAATGTGCGAATGTTTTACAAACTTTTGAAAAAGGAAATCGCCGTCATCGGTTGCGGAGGCGTGGAAACAGGACGGGACGTGTTTGAGCATATTTTATGCGGTGCGTCTATGGTGCAAATTGCCACGCAGTTGATGAAAGAAGATACGCCTGTTTTCTTCCGTTTGATTGCTGAACTGAAAGAAATTATGAACATCAAAGGCTATCAAAATATTTCTGATTTTAGAGGAAAATTGAAAGAATTGTAAAAGTCTTGGCATATAATTAAGTCATTAGCCTGTAACGCATCAAGTTATCGGTACATTAATTACGACACATTGTTCTGCACCTTAGATTTTAATCATACAATAAAAATTACCCATTTTCCGTATAATTTTGTACATTTACAGTCGTAAAAATCTAACAAATGCTGACGATAGGAATAGCGGGAGGAACAGGCTCAGGAAAGACGACGGTAGTTAATAATATATTGAAACAACTTGACTCTGACAGGGTTAATGTTTTAACGCAAGACAATTATTATCACTACAACCCCGATTTGTCTTTCGAGGAAAGGTTAAAACTTAATTACGACCATCCTCGTTCCATTGATTTTGAGTTGCTTCTGTCTCATGTTAAAATGCTGAAAGAAGGAAAATCTATTAACGAACCCGTGTATTCATTTATAACTCACTCAAGAACAGGTGATTTTAAAATCATTCACCCGAAAGAAATTTTGATTGTTGAGGGGATTTTGGCTTTGATAAATCCCGAACTTCGCAAGGAATTTGACGTAAAAGTCTTTGTCAATGCCGATTCCGATGAGAGGCTAATCCGAAGAATCCGCCGTGATACGCAAGAACGCGGGCGCAATTTGGAAGAAGTTCTAAACCGCTATCAGACGACGTTAAAGCCTATGCACGATGAGTTTATACAGCCGTCGATGGAGTTTGCGGACATCATCATTCCGACCATGAAAAAAAATACAGTAGCTATCGATGTGCTTACTTCCGTGATTCAGAATACATTAAAACAAATTGTGTGAAAATATGGTAAAAAACGAAAAAATATCATCCGGCGAAAAAACTCTTAAAAAAAGTTGGTATTGGGGTATCTACACAGTGCTGACCGCAATTTTTATCGTTTGGATGCTGTTTTTTGACACCAATTCCTACCTGACGCACAGAGAGTTGAATCAGGAAATAGCAAAATTTAAAGATGAAAAAGAATATTACAAAAATAAATTTGATGCCGAATTTATACAATATAACAGCCTGAAAAACAATAAGGAAACGAGAGAAACATACGCTCGAGAAAATTATTTCTTCAAGAAAAACAACGAAGATATTTTTATCGTTGTGAGCCAAGACACGCTATCGCAAAATACACAAAAACAACAAAATACAGAATCACAAAAATAATTTAACATGGATAATGTAACTTTAAATTTTCCGAAAGTATCACAAGAAGAATGGAAACAGTTAGTACATTTCGAGCTGAAAGGTAAGGAATTTAACGAAACCTTAGTCTGGAACAGTTTGGAAGAAATCAACGTAAAACCTTATTTTTCAAAAGAAGACATAGACTACGCCCATTTGACTCCGCTCAAAAAAAACAGTGAAACTAAAATCATTGCAAAATATAATGACTTGTTTTTCACTGATGTAGATGGATTTATTGTAAATAAAGAATCAGGGCAGGACGAGTTGTACGAAAAGTTATTCTTTTTGACAGATGAAAGCCTTAAAACTAATTCAAAGTCAAGCAATTATCTTCTGTTTGATTTGTTCCGCAAGGCGGAAAAAGAAGCGGACTACAATTTGGACATCGAAAAGGCGAAAACCGTTACGGAAAGCGCAACTTACAAAAAATCTCTACTCGTGGACATCAGTCTGCACCAAAACGCAGGTGCGAATATTTCGCAGCAGTTGGGCATTGCCTTGGCAAAAGTAAACGAATATGTCAATGTACTCGGCAAATCCGCTCCGGAAAAGGTTTACTTCAAATTTGCCATCGGCTCTAACTATTTCTTTGAAATTGCCAAACTGAGAGCTTTTCATATTTTGTGGCAGAATTTTATTGCTCAGTATCAATTAGATACCAAAGCCTTTGTTTTGTGTGAAAGTTCAATGAGAAACAAATCAACGTTGGACGTTGAAAACAATCTAATTCGCGCCACACTTGAAGCCGCAGCAGCATTCATCGGCAACGCCGACGCAGTATTCATCGCTGATTACACCCGCTGGGACGCAGACGACCCAAGCGTGCAGGAAGCCGCTTACAAACAGCAGTTGGTGCTGGTGCAAGAGTCCATTCTCAGCAGGTTTGAAGACCCAATGGCAGGCTCGTATTACGTGGAATCTCTCACGGAATTTTTGGTAAAACAGGCTTGGAAAAACTTCCAAGAGATTGAAAGCGAGGGCGGTTATCTGCAATCTCTGAAAGACAGCAAAATTCAGAAACGGATTATAGCGCAAGCACGGAAAGAACAGGAAGCCTTTGACAGCGGAAAAATCGTGCTGATAGGCGTGAACAAATTTCCGAAAGACCCTGTGGCTCAACCGCCAAAAGCGACGGTTTACAACCCTAAAATAATCAAACCCAACAGATTGGCGGAAAGTTTCGAATGAATAACATCACTTACAAAGAAATAAGCAAAGGAATCCTCAGCGCCGTAGCCGTCATAGCGGTTACGGTACTGTTGGTTTATCTGCTGTGGCAGGTGCGCTTTGTCATCGGCTACATCTTCGTTTCTTTTGCCTTTTCTTTGATGGGACATCCGATGATGGTTTTTCTCAAAAAACTTCGTATCTCAAATGCAATCAGCGCATTGATGACTATAACGCTTATCTTTGGCATTTTTTTCATTTTGATTTCTCTGTTCATTCCACTGGCGATGCAACAAGCGGAAAATCTTTCTTTACTTGATACTCATAAATTGCAGGAGACTGTAACAGAGCAAATTAAAACCATAGACGAAGCTTTGCGGAGCAAAAATATTTTCCTTTTTGACGACAATTATGTCAAGCTTCTCACTCCGAGATTTGAATACAAAATCCATCAAAATACGTTGCAAGACAGTTTTTCCGTGCTTATGGAAATCGCAGTTTCTTTGTTTTCCATAGTGTTCATTACTTTTTTCTTTTTGTGGGAAAAAGACTTGTTCAACAAGGCGATTATCGGCATAGCGCCGACCAAAGACGACCAAAAAGTGGCTCAAGTTCTGATGAATATCAAAAATCTGCTGACGCGTTATTTTTTAGGATTGACCTTGCAAATTTCCGCAATGTTCGTGCTGTATATCATTATTTTACTGAGTTTCGGCATTGAAAATGCGGTTATCATCGCTGTTTTTTGCGCCTGCCTCAATCTGATTCCGTATTTTGGTCCTTTGATTGGATTTTTTATTGTTAATTTATTGAGTATCAGTAGCATGTTTTCTCAGGGCGCAGATTTTAACCAACAAATTCTGCCCAATATTTTATGGATTTCAGGATTTTATCTGTTAGCGCAAGTTGCTGATAATGCTATATTTCAACCTTTAATTTACGCCAAAAGCGTAAAATCACATCCATTAGAAATTTTCTTGGTGATGCTCGTCGCAGGCATGTTGTTCGGTGCAGTCGGCGTGATTTTTGCCGTGCCGGGATACACTGTTTTGCGCGTGATTTTGAAAAACTTTTTCAATCAGTTCAAAATTGTACAGTTTTTAACAAAAAATATGTGATTTTTAATGTCTGATGTGTTAATAAACTGATTATCGAATTTTAGATAAGGAAATTAAGAATAAATCTGACTGCTGATTTATTCTCTTCATTATTGCCTGAATAAATCCCTGAATTTGAAGTATTTTGTTCTATTTTCCTGAAAAATTCTCGAATTTCGATTATTTCAAAACTCCGCCAGATCAATTTTCACGGAGAAAATATTGGAATACAGCGCAAGAGAAGCATTGCCGACATTGGTCAGCGCATAATCAACACTTACGCCTTTGTATTTGAATCCCACCCCGACGTTGGGCTGCAAAGTGAGTTTACGTGAACCGTCAAACTGCGTTTCGTATTGCATATTGTTGAAACCCGCACGCACGAAAACGGTTTGGTCGTAGTTCAGTTCCACTCCCGCCGATGGCGACATGCTCGCAACGCTTGAAGAAACCAAATCATTAGTTTTGGCGAACTCAAAATTCAAATCGCACTCCGCTAAAAGTCCGAATTTATCGTTGAAGTTGAAGTTTTTGGCAACGCCCAATTTCAGTTTCGGCATTGTCAGTTCTATGTTGTTGTCCGGAGCTTCGTTCAGCACCGTACCGTCCTCCATTTCAATCTGATGCAGTTTGTCTTTATTCACTGACCAAAAATTAAAAGTCGTGGTGATGTCCCGCGCCATTGCACCAAAATAAAAGCCGTCGTCTGTGCGGTACTGCGCACCCAAATCCAGTCCGAACCCGAAAGCATTGGCAAACTTTCCAATGTGGCGGTACACGAGTTTGGCGTTCGCCCCGACGGAAAGTCGAGGGTCGCCGAAGAAATTTCCTGCGTATGAAACCATTGCGGCATAATCGGCAGTGGAAAAACGCGAAATCTTATTGTAGTCTATATTTCCTTGATTGTCTATCAGTTCCGTTGTATTCATGATGTCGTCCACAGCAAAGCGATACAGCGAAAAACCGATAGTTCCTTCCGAACCCTTGTTGAGAGGAATAGCGGCGGCGGCATATTCGTATTTTGCAATGGATTGAAAATATTCGGCGTGCATCAGCGCACCCTGCCAATCTTCCGTTACTTGTGTCAAGCCCGCAGGATTCCAGTATGTTGCATTGACGTCGCCGATGTTGGCAACAACATTGTTTCCCATTCCAAAAGCTCGAGCATCTGCTCCGATATTCAAAAATTCATTGGAATATTTGCGGAACGCCTGCGCCTCTGTTTTCGTCATAGACAGAGTGAAAAAGCAGATAATCAGAGAAATACGATATGGATTTTTAATAGACAAAATCATTAAGTTTTTGCAAAAATACGTTATTTTGATAACGAAATAACAGGTTTTTTATTTTCTGAAATAAAAAGTATTTTCATTATCTTTGTTTTTTACAAAAATTTGTCATGAATAAGGAAAAATTAATCAAATATTTTAAAATTGCGTGCTATGCCGAGTGTGTCAGTTGTTTTCTTCTGTTTTTCATCGCCATGCCGATGAAATATTCTTTTGACAATACCATTTTAATGATTCCTTTCGGGATTTTTCATGGCGTTTGCTTCACTATTTATTTGATATTAGACGTTTTAGTTCGGAAAATTTGCCGCTGGGACGATGAAGATTTTGTCAGTTCGATTATGGCAGCGTTTTTCCCTTTTGCCACAATTTGGGTCGAGCGGTCATTGGTGAAAATCAAGGATTCCGAAGAAGAAGAATAAAAAGATATTTTGATTTACCCATCGAATTAATAGAGTAAAAATATTTAGTTTCCTTTCCATTCACCGAAAAAAAGCATGTCTCGTCGAAAAGTTAATCAATCTCGACAAAAAGAAAGGCAAAAAACCTGATTCTGTAATTGTTTTCGCCATAAAACGGTAAAT
>JAITOO010000124.1 GCA_031289875.1 Flavobacteriaceae bacterium | reverse complement strand
TTTACATCATGGTAAGATTTCTTTTATTTGCACTTTCATTGCAATCATGTATAGCTGTTACAATGAGGACACTGAATTTCTGTAGTGTGTAACATCTATTTCCGGTTTTGAATGCAAAGTTACAAATTTATGCTGATAATTTGAGACACTACCCTCTATTTTAATGCCGAAATAAAGAAGACTGAATTAACAAAAACACCTCCGAAAGGCAGCCAATCATGTCCAAAGGAGTCATCGCTTCCTGAGAGTATTTTTTCACTGCAAAATCGCCCGCCTTTCCGTGTATAAAAACGCCCATTTTGGCGGCATCTTCGGGCGGGTAGCCCTGAGCCAGAAGCGCGGTAACAATGCCTGTCAGCACATCACCGCTTCCGCCTTTTGCCATGCCTGCGTTGCCTGTCAGATTGTAATGACAGTTGCCGTCGGGCGTGAGGATTGCCGTACGATGTCCTTTCAAAACAATGACAAGTTTGTGATTTTGAGCCTTTTTCCGAGCTAACTCTACTTGTTCCAACGTGTCGGCAGTTTTGCCGAATAAGCGTTCAAATTCTTTTGGGTGAGGCGTAAGTATCGAATTTTCAGGAAGTAAAGATAGCATTTCTTGATTTTCAGAAATGATATTGAGTGCGTCAGCATCCAAAACCAACGGTCGGTTGTGTCTTGCAAGAAATTCCCTCAACGCTGTAACTGTTTCTTTATCAGTCCCCAAACCCATACCGATACCGACGGTGCAATCTTCGGCAGGCAATTCGATTTGGGAAATAAATTTATCTCCACCCGATATGAACATCGCTTCGGGAACGGAGATTTGCAAGATTTGGCAGCCGCATTCGGGAGCGAGGGCGAAAGTCAGTCCTGCACCCGACTTCAGCGCTGCTGCCACCGCCATAGTTACCGCTCCGATTTTTCCGTAGCTTCCTCCAACCAGCGCTGCTTTTCCGAAATTTCCTTTGTGTGAAAACGGATTTCTCGGCTTGAAAATCGCTGAAATTTCTTCTTCGGAAACAATAAAATTACTTGTAACTTCTTGATTAATAAAATTATGACTCAGTCCGATGTCCAAAATATGAATTTCGCCTGCAAATTTTGCGCTTTCAGGATGGAGGAAACTTCGTTTATAAAATCCAAAACTTAAAGTAAAATCTGCCTGAAAAATCGTTGTGTTTCCCAAAGGAAGTTTGTCGGAATACAGTCCGGACGGCATGTCTATTGAGATTTTATCATAAGGAAGACGATTGAGATTTTGGATAATCTTTTTTGCTGTTCCTTCCGGCGGTCGGTTCAATCCTGTGCCAAACAAAGCGTCTATAATAACGATTTTTTCCTTAGGAATTTCAAAATTTCCATCATTCAGGAAATGAATATGTTGCGAGGAAACGGCATTTTGAAGACGCTCAAAATTTATCTGAGAATCGGGAGAAAAAGGAGCATCGTTTTCAATTATAAATATTTCAGTATCAAGACCTTTACTATTCAAAATTCTGCCTATAGCCAGCCCGTCGCCGCCGTTGTTTCCCTTTCCGCAGAAAATATAGAAAGAATATTCGGCGGAATATTTTTTGAAAATCCATGAAAAACAAGCGTTTGCGGCTCTTTCCATTAAATTGACAGACGAAACGGGTTCGTGTTGAATGGTGTACCTATCGCAGGCACTGATTTGCAAAGCGTTAAAAATTTTCATTTAAATTGATTTTGTTTTCAAAAATACGACAAAAAACGAAACTTTATTTTATCACAAATCTCCAAAGTTTGTTTTTCCAAATTTCTCCCGCATAGTCTATTCCGATTCTTGGCGTAGCAGTAAATTTTGGCTTTAAATCTATATCTTCCAGCCAAATACGTTTAGATTTTGTCAAATCTTCCCCATAAAAACTTTTGTCAAGTTTCAGAAGTTTTCCTACTCGTCCGGGTCCCGAACAACCTTCCAAACCGCGTATCAGAACCGCTTGCGGGTGATTTTCTTCTCCCGTAACGAAATTCAGCAACCGGTACATGCCGTAAATCAAATAAACATAAATTTTCCCGCCTGCATGATACATCACTTCCGTGCGCGGGGTACGCCCTTTGCTGGCATGGCACGCCAAATCTTCTTCGCCGAGATAGGCTTCGGTTTCCGTGATGATAAAGCGTTTTGTTTCGCCCGAATCGAAAACGCGCACCAAAGATTTTCCCAACAATTCTTGGGCGGCAATTACCGATTCACGGCAGAAAAAATCTGAATCAAGTTTTTGAGGCATATTTTTTTGATTGCTGTAATTTCCAAACACAGCAAAGGTAGCAAATCCTTTGAAATCCCTATCTTTGTTAGATGAAATTCACCGTAACGACTATTGACGAGTTAAAAGTTGCAGCGGCGCAGATTCTCCGCCGTTCCCAATATAAAATTTTCACGCTGAAAGGCAATCTTGGAGCGGGAAAAACCACATTAGTCAAAGCCTTTGCCGAAATCCTGAAAAGTACTGACGAAGCAACCAGTCCGACCTTTTCTATTGTGAACGAATATGTCTTTCCCGAAGGGAAAATCTACCATTTCGACCTTTACCGCCTCAATGACCGAAACGAACTTTTGCAACTCGGTTTCGACGAATATATCGACTCCGGAAACTATTGTTTTATCGAATGGGCGGAAATATCGGAAGCGGAACTTCCGGAACATCACAAAATTTCACTATCTTTGGAAAATCAAACCAGATACTTAACTTTTGATTAAAATGGGCATATTTACACCCTTTTCTGAAAAGGAATTGATTCCTCAAGAAGAACGCATTGAGGTACTCAAAAAGAGCGGAAAAATCAGTATTGGCATTCCCAAGGAAGACCAAACGGTGGAAAACCGAATCAGCCTTACGCCCGATGCGGTTTCTGTGCTTACCGCCAACGGTATCGAAATCACGCTCGAAAGCGGAGCAGGTCTCGGCGCTCATTATTCTGACAATCAATATTCTGAGGCGGGCGCTCACATTTCTTACCATGCAAAAGAGGTTTTTTCGCAGCCTTTTGTTTTAAAAGTATTGCCTCCGACTTTGGAACAGATTGAGTGGCTACAGCCCAATGCCTATCTTATTTCATCGGTGCAAATTAACACACAAAACAAAGAATATTTTGAGAAATTATCCGCTAAAAAAGTTACCGCTTTAGGGTTTGAATATATCAGAGACAGACACAACGTACTTTCCATTGTCCGCCTTATCGGCGAGATAGCAGGCGCCTGCGCCATTTTGACGGCGGCGGAACTGCTGTCGTCCGCTCACGGAGGAAATGGTCTGCTTTTAGGCGGAGTTACGGGCGTCCGCCCAACGAATGTTGTGATTATCGGTGCAGGAACGGTAGGGGAAAACGCTGCCCGTTCGGCGTTGGGACTGGGCGCAACGGTCAAAATTTTCGACAATTCGCTGACGAGGCTGAGGCGTTTGCAGGAACTTCTTGGAAGAAAGACATTTACTTCGACCTTAGACCCTAAGGAATTGACCAAAGCGTTGATTCGGTGCGATGTAGCCATCGGCTGCTTGCGGGGACAAATGCGCTCGCCGATTATCGTAACCGAAACGATGGTGGAAAAAATGAAGTCCGGCGCGGTGATTATTGATATGAGCATTGACAACGGCGGAGTTTTTGAAACTTCTGAAATTACTGACAATCAAAACAGTACTATTGTAAAACACAATGTGATACACTGCTGTATTCCGAATATTACTTCCAAAGTGGCGCGCACAACTTCCAAAGCGTTGAGCAACTTTTTTCTAAGTTATCTGCTGAATGTGATTGACGAAGGCGGTTTCGAGGCGACTTTCGAACGGAATCAGGGAATCCGGAACGGAATTTATATTTATAAAGGTCGCATAACCAACAGGCAGATAGCCCAATGGTTCAAACTTTCCTATCAGGATATTAATTTGTTGATTATTTAGTGATTGAGAAATTGAATGACTTAGAAATTGAATAATTGGAATTTAAAATCATAAATAAATGACTTTTTCACAACGGCTTAAATATTATTTGATGGGTTTCATAACCAGTCTGTTGTTTTTGATAATTCTTTTCGGAAACCGCATGTTTTCGTGGTCGTACCTTCCCAATGACCGCGTGCTGGCAGAAATAAAAATCAGAACGATTGAATTTTCGGACGAATCAAAAAAAATTTTGGAAAAATCGAAAATTTCCGAAAATTTTATTCTCGATTCGGCTCTGGTCAAGGGAAAAATAAATTTCGACCAAAGCCACGCACAGGCAAAACCTTGTCCCGACTATCTTCTGCATTACAAAAATTGGGAAATCACATTTACCAAATGCAAGGAAAAAGTTACAATTGACCACATCAAACGGTTTTAAAGCAGATATGACAAAAGTCTTGCAAAAATTAGTTTTTTGAATTAAAATTTTTTATACATTTACACTTTGAAATCAAACAAAAACAAACAATAATTATGAGTTGGTACACACGTACAAAAAAGAATATCACCACAGAACAAAAAAAAGACGTTCCAAAAGGTTTATGGTACAAAACCAAAACGGGGAAAATCGTAGAAATGGAAGCGTTGAAAGCTAACTTGTATGTAAGTCCGGAGGATAATCATCACGAAAGAATAGGCAGCCGAGAATATTACCGGATACTTTTCGACGACGGCAAATTTACCGAACACGACGAAACCGTGCAGAGCAAAGACCCTCTCAACTTCGTCGATTTGATGCCGTATAACAAACGTTTAGAAGAAGCCAAAGTCAAAACCAAACTCAAAGAATCTATCAGAAACGCTTCGGGAAAAGTTTTCGGCAAAGATGTGTACATTTCCTGCATGGATTTCCGTTTTGTAGGCGGCACGCTGGGTTCTGCCGTAGGCGAGAAAATCCGAAGAGCGGTAGATTACTGCATTGCACATAAATTCCCTTACGTAATCGTCTGCCAATCAGGGGGTGCGAGAATGCAAGAAGCCGGCATTTCACTGATGCAGTTGGCGAAAGTAGAATCCAAATTACAGCAATTAAGCGACGCAGGACTGCCTTACGTGGCGATTATGGCTGACCCTTCTTTTGGAGGAATTACCGCTTCTTACGGTTCAACTGCCGACATCATCATTTCCGAGCCGGGAGCGCTGATTGGTTTTGCAGGACCACGCGTAATCCG
>JAITOO010000022.1 GCA_031289875.1 Flavobacteriaceae bacterium | reverse complement strand
ATATGATTCTACTGCTTCTTCCGGAAAATCTTCCTTAAAGATGGGGAGCAAATTTAATTGAAGTCGTTTTTTGAACGAAAGACTTAATTCTAATGATCGATTATCTGTCATATTTTTTTAATGCAAAGATAATGCTTTTTTTTTTATATTAATGACATTATCCTTTGGAGGGGAATTATTGCAGTTATGAAAATTACGCCTTTCGGGCTTGCGAACATCTCGAAAAAAATAATTATCTTGCATGAAAAATACGGAAATTTTGATGAAAGATTACGAAAAATACACTCCTGAAAACTTTAAGGGTAAGACTCCCAAAGAGTTGGGATATTATTTTCCTGCGGAATTTATGCCTCACAAAGCAACATGGCTCTCTTTTCCTCACAAGGAACTTTCGTGGCCCGGAAAAATAGATAAAATATACAAGCCTTATTCTCAGTTTATTGCAGAAGTTTCTCAGGGAGAATTGGTAAATATCAATGTGTCTGACGTGAAAATGAAAGACTTTGCGCTGAGTTGCCTTTCCCAAACTCAGGTCAATTTAGAGAACATCAATTTCTACTTCCACCCTACCAACGATGCCTGGTGCAGAGACCACGGACCCGCCTTTTTGATAAATCCTGACCATAGGGAACACAAAAAAATAATCGTTAATTGGGATTTTAACGCCTGGGGCGGAAAATATCCGCCGTACGATTTGGACAACCGGATTCCGCAGCGCATCGCCGAAGAAGAAAAACTTCCGCTTTTCAGCCCGAAAATCGTTATGGAGGGCGGTTCGATAGAATTCAACGGCAAAGGCACGGCGCTGACTTCCAAATCCTGCCTGCTGAATCCGAATAGAAATCCTTATCTTACTCAAAATCAGATTGAAGAATATTTGAAAAATTATTATGGCGTTGAGCAAATTCTTTGGATTGACAACGGCATTGCAGGCGATGATACCGACGGACATGTGGACGATACTGTGCGTTTTGTCAATGAAAACACGGTTTTGGCTGTGGTAGAAACCCATCCAAATGACGAAAATTATCAGCCGTTGCAAACCAACCTGAAACAATTAAAGGAAATGAAACTTATTGACGGGCAGCCTCTCAACTTGATCGAACTGCCGATGCCTGCCCCTGTTATTTATGAAGGACAGCGGCTTCCCGCCTCGTACGCCAATTTTTACATCGCAAATAAATCTGTCATCGTTCCGATTTATAATTGTGAAAATGATGAAGTTGCGCTTGCTATTATCCAAAAATACTTTCCCGACCGAAAAGTGGTTGGCATTGACTCAACAGATATTATTTGGGGATTGGGCAGTTTCCATTGTTTGAGCCAGCAAGAACCTGATGTGTAATGCTTTACATGTCAAGATTTCGCTATTTCCTGAATTTCTCCAAATTTTTGTTTGGCAAGGATAAAGTCCTGCAAGTCAGCCCGATACTCGCCGTACCAGCAATAATCGAACACAAAAGAAACTTCCTTGAATAGATTTTGCAATTGCGGATTTTGAATTTCGTAAGCGTATTCATAGTTTGTCTTTTGATATTCATATTGAATGAATTGCCGCTCTGAAAGGAGTTTTAGAATCTTTAAATAATAAAACCGCACGGCTAAACGGTAATTTTTTTCGCGGTAAGCCGTATCAATCAACCGGTCAAAATCGACAAGGGAAAGGTTCTTCTCGGCTTCTTCGGCGGAGATTCGGTCTCTATCGTTTCTGCCCAAAGTTCGGCGGAATTTTTTCCAAAAAAACAAAAATCCGACGACTATCAGCGCCACCAGAAGCACAGTGAGCGTAATCCAGAGCATTTTCCGTCCCGACGGGGTTTCTGCCCGCAAGTTCCAATTAAAAAGGCTGTTCAAAAATTCTGTAATTTTCCACCAAATCCAATGTAAAAACCGCTCAAGAAAATTCGGCTCATGCGGCGGGTCTTCGTAAACGAAATCTTTCCCTACATAAATTTTTGAGGGAGGATTTGACAGTTTTCTATGAGAAATTTTGGCGGAATCATATTGAATTTTGGCGGAAAGATGTATTAAGTTTATTAAGAAAAATATTGCCGAAAAGCACACAAATTTCACTGATTTGCGCAGATTTTTGCCGCAAATGCACGAATTTTCATAAATTTTTAATCCGAGAAAAGTAAGTGTCTGTTTCATCCGCTCCATCTGAGAAAATAGTTTTTTTAATTTTTTCCGATTTCTTCAATTTCTTGATTGGCAGCGATGCCGTATTCTTGTTCCATTTCGCTGAAATACAGCAGGGACTGCCCGATAAAAACCACAGAATAAAGCAGATAGGCTATCGCCATTCCAACCGCCGTCAGCGCGCTGCCGAGCAAAATCAAGAATGAATTGTCGCCGTCGCTCTGCCGAACAAGCCCTGAAATCACAGCGCCGGAAGAAATCAGCATTCCGGGAAGTTGAAGGATGTTCGACGCAATGCCGACAATGAGTCCCAAAACAAACATGAAGCCCAAAGTCTTCCAAAAAATACCTTTGGTAAATTGATAACTCAAACTGAACGACTGCATTATGCCTTCATCTTCTATCACGATGAACAGCGAAAAAAACGACAGTTTTATGGAGTAAAAAATTATCAAAAAGAGAAAGGCAAAAAACAAAATTACCGCAAGGAATACGCCGATACTTCCTGCAAATAAGGGAATTATGCAGACAGTATAAGCCATAACAAAAATAAAAAACAGAAAAAGCTGCGCACCGAGAATTTTCCAAATGTATTTTCGGCTCAACTGCCAAAGTTCTGAAACGGTGGGTTTTCTATCTTGATTATTTGCGTAAAGTTTTATGTATGAAAATGTTACCGCTATTATCAATGAAAAGGAAATATAGAGAAAAAAACAGGTGGGAATCATATAGAAGAAAACGTTTGTAACCAGTTCTTTCCCCGCATTATACGAATCCTGTCCCGGCATTATCATGGTTTGGTAAAAGCCGAAATATTTGCTCCAAAGGAAAAAACCAAAAACAACGCTTGCCAGCAAAGCAGGCGAAACGATGTAAAACAATCCCGAAAGCAAGGGTTTAAAATTTCTTTTTGTAAAAGCAAAGGTATCGGTAAGCAACTCGCTGAATGTTCTGATTTTGTAAAGTTCCATTTTATCGGTTAGCATGTTCATTTTTGTAAATTTCAACAAAAGTACGTTTTTTTATTATTGCAGGTTTTGCAAATTCGGTTCAAATTTTCTTCTGATTTTTCTTGGATAAATAATATAATAAAACACAATAATACAAATACTTACAGCAATCACAATCCAAGCGACGGGCAACGGCATCTGAGAATGTCTTGTTACAAAACTTTCCAAAAAAGCGGCGACAAGGAAAAACGGCACAGTGCTGAAACAAATTTTCATGCCGTCCCAAAAGCCTCTTTGCACCGATTGCAGCCGTGTGTACGTGTGGGGAAACAGCAAACTTTTGCCCAAAATCAGTCCCGCCGCGCCACAGACAATGATGACGAAAATTTCAAACACGCCGTGAATCCAAATGATAGAATTTGCCTGCAAACCTACGCCCTGCTGAATGAGAAAACCGTCGAAAGAGCCGAGCATCACCCCATTTTGAAACAAAATAACCACGCTCAAAATCGGCGTTAAAATCCCTGAAATGAAAGCGTAAAATCCGACTTTGATGTTGTTAGCTGCAATTCCCAAAAACATCGGCACGGCAGATTGATGGTGATAAACGCCCATCGGGTCGCCCTCTCTGATATTTTCCAAAGTCATGTCCACATAAGCGTCGCCCATGATAACTCTCGTAAAATCAACATCTTGATAAACCGAAAAAAAACCGATACCCATCGCTAAACCGAAAATCAAAAACGACAGCAACAAATCTCTCTGATAATGAGAGAATAACAACGGAAGTTCGTATTTCCAAAAGGTAATAATTCTGTTGGATTTTTCTTTTTTGTTCTTGTAAATCGAAAAATGCGCCTTGCGGGCTAAGTCGTTCAAATAAAGCGCAGTTTTGCTTCTTGTGTAGTAAGTCTGCGCAAAACTCAAATCATTCACCACTTGCAGGTAGAGGTTTGCCAACTCGTCGGGCATGAGTTTTTTAGATTCTTTCAGAGAGTTCTCAAAACTCGCCCAGCGGTCTTTATTTTTTTTTATAAAAGCGGCTTCTCTCATATTTTTCAAAATTACGATTTAATTTTAATTTCAGACAAAACTATTTTTTCATACGATCACATTCTCAAAATATTCTTACTTTTGTATCTTAAAAAATCAAGCCAAAAACGATGACTTCAAAACAAATCAGACAGACTTTTCTCGATTTTTTCCAATCAAAACAGCATACCCTCGTGCCGTCCGCACCCATCGTCCTCAAAGACGACCCCACGCTGATGTTTTCCAACTCGGGAATGACACAGTTCAAGGACTTTTTTCTCGGCTACAAAGAACCGAAAAACCGACGTGTGGCAGATACACAAAAATGCCTGCGCGTTTCAGGCAAACACAACGATTTAGACGATGTCGGCAAAGACACCTACCATCACACCATGTTTGAAATGCTTGGAAACTGGTCGTTTGGAGACTATTTTAAAGAAGAAGCCATTGCTTGGGCTTGGGAATTGCTGACCGAAGTTTATAAAACCCCAAAAGACTGGCTGTATGTTACTGTTTTTGAGGGAGATGATAAAGAAGGTCTGGCGAAAGACAAGGAAGCCTACGATTTTTGGAAACAGCACATCGCCGAAGACCGAATCCTGCTCGGAAACAAAAAGGACAATTTCTGGGAAATGGGCGACACGGGACCTTGCGGACCTTGTTCTGAAATCCATGTGGACATCCGCCCGACGGAAGAAAAAGCAAAAATCGACGGCAAAACATTGGTAAATGCCGACCACCCGCAAGTTATTGAAGTATGGAATCTGGTTTTTATGGAATTTCTGCGAAAAGCCGACAAATCTTTGGAAAAACTTCCGAAACACAATGTCGATACAGGAATGGGCTTTGAACGCTTGTGCATGGTCTTGCAAGGCAAAATATCCAATTATGACACCGACGTTTTCACTCCGCTGATTGCCAAAATGGAAGAAATTTCAGGCTTGAAATACGGTGCAAATCCGGACACGGACATGGCTTTCCGCGTAGTTGTCGATCATGTGCGGGCAGTAGCATTCGCCATTGCCGACGGACAGTTGCCGTCCAATTCGGGAGCAGGCTACGTGATTCGCCGAATTTTAAGAAGAGGCGTAAGCTATGCTTATCGATTCTTGAAAATTAATGAACCTGTTCTATATCAACTACTTCCAATCCTAAAGTCCCAGATGGGAGCATTTTTCCCTGAAATCTCAAAGCAGGAAAAACTTGTTTCTCAAGTAATTAAAGAAGAAGAAGCGGGATTTTTACGAACGATTGAACAAGGCTTGGTCAGACTGGCAAATTTCATCGAATCAAATCCGAATTTAAAAATCATTTCGGGAGAAGTGGTTTTTGAACTCTATGATACTTACGGCTTTCCATCTGATTTATCGAGAATTATCGCCGAAGAAAAAGGTTTGAAAGTTGATGAAAAAAGTTTTGAAGCCGAGATGAAAAAGCAGAAAGAACGTTCCAAATCGGCGGGAACTTTCAAAAAATACGATTGGGTTATTCTCGAAGACGACACAGAAGAAGAATTTATCGGCTATGATTTTTTGGAATCTCAGGTAAAAATCACGCGCTATCGAAAAGTCGAAAACAAAGACGGAGAGTTTTATCAGCTTGTTTTTCAGGTAACTCCGTTTTATGCCGAAAGCGGCGGACAGGTGGGAGATACCGGCTACATCGAAAATCCAATCGAAAAAATCGAAATTGTCAATACAAAAAAAGAACTCAATTTAATTGTTCATTTAGTCAAAGAACTGCCGAACTATCCCGAATTTCCATTTAATGCCATCGTGGACAAAGACAGAAGAAGCGCAATCACTAAAAATCATTCGGTTACGCACTTGCTTCACGAAGCCTTGCGGACGGTTTTGGGAACGCACGTTGAGCAGAAAGGTTCTTATGTAGGACCTGATTACATGCGCTTTGACTTCTCCCACTTCAATAAAATGACCGCCGAAGAAATCCGGACGGTGGAAGAAATGGTCAATAAAAAAATTCAAGAACAGATAGTTTTGGAGGAAAACCGAGCCGTACCGTTCAAACAGGCGTTGGAAACAGGCGCAATGGCTTTGTTCGGAGAGAAATACGGCGACGTGGTGCGTGTCGTCAAATTCGGAACTTCCATAGAACTCTGCGGAGGAACACACGTGAAAAACACAGGAAACATTCTTGTTTTCAAGATTTTAAGCGAATCTTCCAGTTCGGCGGGAATCCGAAGAATTGAAGCCATAACGGGCGAGACGGCGCTCAACTTTTTCAAGGAACAGTTTGTGCAGTTCAACGAATTGAAAGCCTTGCTGAAAAGTTCGGACAACCCGATTAAATCCGTTGAAAAACTGTATTCCGAAAATGAATTGTTGAAAAAACAAGTAGAACAGTTATTGAAAGAAAAAACCGTACACGAAAAATCATTGTGGATTAGTTCTCAAATTTCAATTAACGGCGTGAATTTTATAGGATTAGTTTCAGATTTGAACAATGCAACTGTTAAAGATTTGATTTTCCAAATGAAACAGGAAGACGGCAGATTTCTCATTATCGGAACGAAAAATGAGGGCAAACCTACACTTTCCATAGGCATTTCCGACAATTTAACGAAAAAATTTCATGCAGGAAATATTGTGCGGGAATTAGCAAAGGAAATCAAAGGCGGCGGCGGCGGACAACAGACTTTCGCCACGGCGGGCGGCAACGACATATCGGGCTTGGAACAAGCCATTGAAAAAGCAAAGGAATTAATTTGATTTTACTGCTTATCTCTTTGAGTTAGGTGAAGTGCCTTATCAGGACAAAATACTTTTTAACTTGACATAAGGGGATAAACGGTTTGATTTTTCAACTTAGGGATACACCAGCGTTCCGCTCAGATTCTGCATCTGGCGCATAATCCACGATTTCCGTTTTTGGACGTATTTACCGTTGATATTTTGTCCGTATTTTCTCGGATTGGGTAGCAGAGCCGCCAGCGTTGCCGATTCTGCACGTGTAAGACCGGCGGCAGATTTGCCAAAATAGTGATGTGCGGCAGCTTCTGCACCGTAAATTCCGTCGCCGAATTCTGCCACGTTCAAGTAAATTTCCACAATTCGCTGCTTACTCCAAATCAGTTCAATCAAAACGGTGAAGTAGGCTTCCAATCCTTTGCGAATGAAGTTTTTACCTCCCCACAAAAAAACGTTTTTTGCCGTCTGCTGGGAAATGGTGCTTGCGCCACGCACCCGCCTGCCGTCCTGCTGCTCTTCCATTGCTTTTTGTATCTGGTCGAAATCAAAACCATGATGAGAAAGAAAATTTTGGTCTTCGCCCGAAATGACCGCCAACTGCATGGATTTGGAAATTTTGTCGATGGGAGTCCATGTTTTTTCCATTTTTCCCGTAGCAAAGTATCTGGAAATCATCAAGTAAGTAGTCGGTACGGGAACAAATTTATAAACCACAACCATTCCGACAGAACTGATGAAAAACGCTAATATCATCCGTTTAAACCATTTTGAAACTGTCTTCATTTTTCTGTTAATTATTTAAAATCAAATAGATAATGATAATTTTTGGTCTATTTGGTTCATCACTTCCAGCGCGACTTGCAGCGCTTCCGCCCCTTGTTCCAAACTGACTTTCACCGACGTATTGTTCTCAATGGAATCTGCGAGAGACTCAAGTTCAGCCAAAATAGCGTTATTTTCTTTTATTTCAGGATATTGGAATAAAATCTGCTTCTTTCCTCCGTTTCCGTTTTCGATAATCATATCGAAAGGCTGCGGATTTTCGGGCGCATCTTTCATGCGGATAATTTCCGCTTTTTTCGCCAAAAAATCAATCGAAATGTAGGCATCTTTCTGAAAAAACCGACTTTTCCGCATATTTTTCATGGAAATTCGGCTTGTGGTAACGTTGGCAACGCAGCCGTTTTCAAATTCAATTCGGGCATTGGCAATATCGGGCGTACGGCTCACCACAGCAACGCCGCTTGCATGAATTTTTTTGATTTTCGATGGGACGAGAGACAGGACGATGTCCAAATCGTGAATCATCAAATCCAAAACGACGGGAACGTCCGTTCCGCGCGGATTGAACTCCGCCAACCGATGGATTTCCAGAAACATGGGGTTGTGAATATAGGGCAGGCAGGCAATAAAAGCCGGATTGAACCTCTCCACATGCCCCACCTGACCTTTTACACCGTATTTCTTTGACAGTCTGATGATTTGCTCGGCTTCTTCCCAAGATGCGGTAATAGGTTTTTCAATAAAAAAATGTTTGCCGTTAATAATTGCTTTTTTGGCATATTCAAAGTGTGCAAACGTGGGAGTTACAACATCTAACACCTCAATCTTTGAGAGCAAATCGTCAAAATCATCAAAAAATTGATAGCCAAATTCGGCTTCCAGCCTTTTGCCGTTTTCAGTATCTGTATCATAAAATCCAACTAATTCATATTTAGACGACTGCTGCAACAATTTCAGGTGTATCTTTCCCAAATGTCCCGCACCTGCCAAGCCTGCTTTTAACATAGAAAACAAATTTTAGCAAAATTACGAAATTTCTCAGCAATGAAAGAGAAACGAGAATGTTAAATCAGGGCAACCGCATGAAAAAAAATGAGGTGAAAAATAATGCCCCCTACACATAATATTTTGTAAATAACAACGTTATTGGGGATAAATCTATATTCAAAAAATACAAAGAACATGAAAAAAGTTAATTATTATTTAATAGCTCTGCTAATCGGGTCGTTGGTTTTCACTGCTTGTAAAAAAGACGCCAAGCAAGATGCTGAAGCGCCCGTTGCCGCTTCTGAAACGAATACTTCCAAAGCTGATGCTGCGGACACTTCTGCCCAAGCGGGCGAAGAAGCCACTGTCAATGCCTATGACACAAGTTTTGATGTGAACAGCCTGCCCGAAGCAAGCAAGGATTTGGGAGGATTTCCTTATTACAAAGCTCCCGATTGGTTAAGAGAAAAAAGTATTGATAAAAAAGACTTGGATTTTTCCAAAATAGAAATTTATACAGGCAAAGGCTTTTTTACCGTAGAAGGCAGGGTTATGACTAGGTACTATGAAATGGCGTCAGGTAGTTATGATGACTGGAATGAATATAAGTTTGAACAATCGTTCACAAAACACTTTGAAAGTCTGGGCGCCAAGAAAATTTATGAGGGTAAACTTTCTGATAAAGAGTGTGAACCATTAAAGAAACAACATGACAATGAGTATGTTAACAAATATGCCCGATTAGGTAGCTCCAGTGATAAATATGTGCAATATGCTTTGAAAAACAAGGGCAAAACGATTTTTTTCACTGTCACGATTGGCAATATTGGTGGTCATATTATAGTAGTTGAAAGCGGGGAATTTGAGCAGACAGTAGCAACAATAGAAGCCACCCGAATACAAAAAGACCTGAACGAAAAAGGCAAAGCCGTACTGCATATCAATTTCGATACGGACAAGGCTACGCTGACATCCGACGGAAAATCTGCTGTAGCTGAAATTACCAAAGTGTTGCAAACAGATAAAAACTTGGAACTATCCATCAACGGATACACGGACAATACAAGCAATGACGCCCACAACCTGCAACTCTCCAAAAACAGGGCTGCCACGGTATTGAATGCCATTATAGTTTCAGGCATTGATAAATCAAGGCTGAGTTCGGACGGATTTGGAGCGAAGAACCCTATTGCGGACAACTCCACCGAAGAAGGCAAAGCCCAAAACCGAAGAGTGGAATTAATCAAGAAAAACTCATAAATATATTTCTTCATTTGGATAAATACAGACTATCTACTTGTCATACAGACAGTTTTTATTCGGGAGAGAATGACATTCTCATTCTCGGCATTGGCAATTACTTAATGGGAGACGAAGGCGTAGGCGTTCATTTCATCAAAAATCTGGATACCTCCAAATTTCCTGAAAACATTACGTTTCTTGACGGCGGCACGGGCGGTTTTACCCTTGTTCCATACATAGAAAACCACAAAACCGTGATTTTGGTCGATGCTACAATGGACGGCAAAGAAGAAGGAACGATAACACTCTTAAAACCAAAATTTTCGCAAGATTTTCCCGTTTCGCTGAGCGGACATAATTTCGGTTTGAAAGATATGGTCGAAATTTTGACAATGACGGGCAAAATGCCTGAAATGTATCTTTATACCAT
>JAITOO010000166.1 GCA_031289875.1 Flavobacteriaceae bacterium | reverse complement strand
CCATTTGCCGTTTAATTCTACTTTCGCCAGCCCTTCGGTAAAATAATTTGCATTATCATATTTGAAGGGAATAACTTCTTTTCCGTTTTTGTTGATAAATCCGTATTTGCCGTTTAATTGCACAGAAGCCAGCCCTTCGTTCAGGCTATATGCAAAATCATATTTCAATGGGATAACTTCTTTACCTGTCGGGTCGATAAATCCCATTTTGTCGTTTAATTTTACAGCGGCCAGCCCTTCGCTAAAATCCAATGTAGCATCATATTTTAAAGGAATAACTTCGTCGCCTGCCGTGTCTATAAATCCCCATTTGCCGTCTAATTCTACTTTCGCTCTACCTTCGGAAAAACTATATGCTAAATCATATTTTAATGGAATAACTTCATTGCCGTTTCTGTTGATAAATCCAAATCTGTCGCTTAACTTCACCAATGCTAAACCTTCGCTAAAATCCCACACCTCATCATATTTCAAAGAAATAACTTCTTTGATTGCGCTAAGAGTTGTATTTTCAATTTCCTGTTTTTGGACTGTTGGTATGTCCGTTTGTTGCGTCTGTTTTTTCGCCTCCTGTTTGCAACTGCCTGCTACTACTGCAAATAGAACTAAAATTATTAAGTAATTGATTTTCATATTTTTTTCTTTTTTATTACGCTATCGCTTGCCTTCTCGACAAGTCGGGGTGGCTTGATGTTATTTTTCAATTCCGCTTCAGTAATCTTTTGTTTTTAATGAATCCGTATTCATATTACTTGAATGTAATTTCAACTAACAAATGCAACTTTAAGTACAGATATTTACTTGCGCAAATTATAAGAATATTCAACAGTCTAAGCGTCCACTTCGCCCGCAATGACGTTCAAACTGCCCAAAGCAATCACCGCATCGGAAAACATTTGTCCTTTAATTATTTCGCCGAAGGCTTGATAATAAATAAAGCAAGGTCTTCTGAAATGCAGTCTGTATGGACTTCTTCCGCCATCGCTGACTAAATAGAATCCCAACTCTCCATTTCCGCCTTCTACGCTATGATATACCTCGCCCGTCGGGATTTTGGTCTCGCCCATGATAATTTTAAAATGATAAATCAAAGCCTCCATTTTTGAGTAAACGTCCGCTTTTTCAGGGAGATAGAAATCCGGCACGTCTTCGTGATAGTTCCCTTCGGGAAGATTTTCGTAAGCGTTTTTCACCAGTTTGAAACTTTCGCGGATTTCTTCCATTCGCACCATAAAACGGTCGTAAGCATCTCCGCTCGTCCCGATAGGAATATTGAAATTAAAATCGTCATAAGAAGAATAGGGAGACATCACGCGGACATCGTAATCTACGCCTGCGGCGCGGAGGTTAGGTCCTGTAAAGCCGTAACTCAATGCTCTTTCGGCGGAAATCGGTCCCACGCCGATAGTTCTATCCATGAAAATTCGGTTGCGTTCCAGCAGTTTGGCAAACTCTTCCAAACGCTTTGGAAATGAGGCGATAAATTCTTTTATTTTTTGATGAAATGCAGGACTGAAATCTCTTTCAAAGCCGCCGATACGTCCCATGTTAGTGGTCATTCTCGCTCCGCAAATCTGTTCGTAAAGGTCGTAAATTTTTTCTCTGTCCTGAAAAACATAGGTAAAGCCTGTCAATGCGCCGGTATCCACGCCCATGACAGAGTCGCAAACTAAGTGGTCGGCAATACGCGCCAGCTCCATAATGATAATCCGCATATAATCAATGCGTTTGGAGACTTTGATGCCCAGCAGTTTTTCCATTGTCATGTGCCAACCCATGTTGTTGATAGGCGAAGAACAGTAATTCAGGCGGTCAGTAAGCGTAGTTATCTGTGCAAAAGTTCGTCTTTCAGCGATTTTTTCAAAGGCGCGGTGAATATAACCCACAGTTGCTTTGGAAGATACTACTCTGTCGCCGTCCATTATGAGTTGATTTTCAAAAATGCCGTGCGTGGACGGGTGGATGGGTCCCAGATTCATGTGGTGTATTTCGCTGTCTAATTGTTCTTTAACAATGAAATCATCCATCGCATGGGACAGATTTATGAGTTCTGCATGGTTGTTTTTTTTAGACATTTTCTTCAGTTTAAATTTATCTGCCAAACATGGCGTCGTTTTTGTCTTTGCGCGTAGCGTCTTCTAAATGATACTGTTTCAGCAACGGGTGATAGTCCATCTCGTCCATATTCAGAATCCGTTTCAGGTTGGGGTGTCCTTTGAAAATGATTCCGAAAAAGTCGAAAGTTTCTCTTTCCATCCAATCTGCACCCGCATAGAGCGGCGTAAGCGATTCTATTTCAGGGATTTCTATTGGGAGAAAAGTTTTCAGCCTGATTCTGAAATTGTTGATAAAACTGTGCAAATGATAAATTACGCCGATTTCTCCGCCTTTGCGGTCGGGGTAATGGATTCCACAAATATCCGTCAAAAAATCAATTTTGATTTCGTGTTCTTTGATGAATTTAATGAGCGGAAAAACGGTTTCTTTCGTCAGTTCCAAAGTCAAAATGCCATCGGGTTCGTAAACGTTCAAAATTCCGCCGCCGAACTCATCGGTTAATATTTGTGCAACGCTCTGATTGTCTATATGTTCCATCAGTCAATGTCAATATTATAAGATTGTAACAAGGCTTTGTATTCCGGAGTGTCGCGCCGTCTCAGGCTTTCGTTGCGGGCGAGTTCCTGAATTTCCATAAATCCTTCGATGATTTGTTCCGGTCTTGGCGGGCAACCCGGAACGTACACGTCCACAGGAATGATGCGGTCAATTCCCTGCAAGACAGAATAGGTGTCGAAAATTCCGCCGCTTGAAGCGCAAGCGCCTACTGCCATAACCCATTTAGGTTCTGACATTTGCGTGTAAACTTGCTTCAATACGGGGGCAAGTTTTTTGGAAATCGTGCCGCAAACCATGAGCAAATCTGCTTGTCTCGGCGAGAAAAGCATGTTTTCTCCTCCAAACCGTCCCAAATCGTAGGAAGACCCCATAGTTGCCATAAACTCAATGCCGCAGCAGGAAGTGGCGAAAGGCAGTGGCCACAAAGAATACGACCGCGCCAGCCCGATGATTTTGTCAAAACTTCCTGCATAGTAGCCCTGCCCGTTGATTCCCTCAGGCGGTTCTACCATTTTTATTTTTGATTCTGCCATTTTTTTCTTTTACAAAAATTAAAATAATTTATTGTTAATCAATATTTTGTAATCGCGACAAGATTACTTTTCCCAATCCAACGCGCCTTTTTTCACGACATAAACAAAGCCTATCAGGAAAATTATGATGAAAGCCAAAACTTCCCAAAAACCCTCTATTCCAAACTCTCTGATATTCAAAGCATAAGGATAGAAAAATACAATTTCTATGTCAAACAGAACGAACAAAATCGCTGTCAAGAAATATTTGATGGAAAACGGCGTGCGAGCGTCGCCCTCGTAGGCAATTCCACATTCAAAAGTATCGTCCTTAACTTTTCCGTGCATTTTTGGACCCAGCATTGCAGAGCCGACCAGCGCAACGATGCAGAACGCCAGCGCAACGCCAACTTGTATCAAAACGGGAATATAATTTTCCGGTAAATTCATACGTAACTTTTCTTTTAGGCAAAGTTAATAATTTTTCATCAAAAACGGCATTTTTTCAAAACTTCAAACTAACGCCTGTTAAAAAATTGAAACCTGCCTGAGGATAGTAATACGCCGTTCCGTCGTAGTAACTTCCATTGCTTTCGTAGAGATTGTTAAAAATATTATTCAGCATCAGTTTAAAAGACAAGTTTTTGATATTGAGCCAGTTGGGAGAATATTCCAACAAAAGGTCGGAAGTAAAATAGCTGTCAAGTTTGGCATTTTTCAATTCTTCGTTGGTCAAGTACTGCCGTCCGACGTATTGATTAACCCACTGTAAATTAATATTTTCCGCAGGATTCCATCGCAAAACAAGGTTTCCTACATAGTTGGGCGAGAAGGAAATATCTGTGTTTCCTAAATTTTTGACTTCACCTGCATCGGTTTCTATTTGGAAATCAATGTTTTTATTGATGCTGAACGTAGAATTTGCCGAAATTTGAAACTTCGGAGTAAATTGATAACTCGCAACCAATTCAATTCCTGTCCGATAGCTCTCTCCACTGTTAGCCCTGATGGGTTTGCCCGTATCCGTGAGTTCGCCCGTCAGCACGAGCTGATTGATGTAATACATTCCATACGCATTTGCTGAATACGAGAATTTTTCGACCGTTTGACGAACGCCGAACTCTACATTGTGCATCAGTTCCGATTTCACTTCAGGATTGTCCAAAACATCGTCCCGATTCGGTTCTCGTTGGGCAATTCCGTAGGTCAAATAAATGTCGCCTTGCTTGGTTTTATAGCTTGCACCCGCTTTCGGATTGATAAAATCGTAATTTTTAGAGAAATTCAACGCTCCGCCGTTTTTGTAAACGCTCTCTCCGCCGGACAAATCATGACCGTTGTAATGCACGTTGCGGTACTGAATGTCGCCGAAAAGTTGCCATTTTTTGTCCACACGGTACAAGGCTTTGGCATAGCCCGAAACTTCGTTTTTCCACGCCTTGTTGCGGTAATATTCGTGATTGATTTCGCTGTCAGAAAAATTACGCGCCCAGATGACCTTGCCGTAATGCTTACCTTCATAGAGATTTACGCCCAAACCGAACTCATAATCCCATTGGTCGTAATGCCCGCTCAGTTGATTGGACAAACCATAAAAATTATTGTCTAACCATTGTCGCCGTATCAAATCCGTATGGGTAATAGTATCCAAACCGATAATGACATTTGCCAATTTATAATTTGCAAGTGCCCCTTGCTTGTATTCTTCGTAATAGCCTTTGCCTTTGACATAAAAAAGCGTGGATTTCAAATTCCATCGGTCATTAAGTTCTTGATTTAGAGACAGATGATAATGGTCTTGCCGATAATCATCAACTTGATTGTTGTAAAACCGGACAATATTGTAGTTTTCATCGTAAATCGCTCCCGCAGAGTTAAAAGTGCGGTCTTTTTTCATCGTTTCCCTGTCAATTCCATTCCATGCCTGATAGGTCGTTTCCTTTCCTCCAAAAGCCAAGAAACTGAGTTGAGTACGATTTTTCGTATAACTGCCGTTGAAAAAATAGGAAAACAAATCGGAAGAAGCTCGGTCGATGTAACCATCTGATTTAACGAAAGAAATGCGTGCATCAGCTTTCATTGTTCCGTTGAAAAACGTTCCCGTTCCCAACCCAAAATTGTGTTTGTGCGTGTTGAACGACCCGACGGACTGGTCAGTTTGGAAAAACGGCGTGTCGGACGGTTTTTGCGTTTCCACGTTCATGCTCGCCCCGAAAGAGCCTGAACCTTCGGTAGATGTACCGACTCCGCGCTGAATAGTAATTGCCGAAACGGACGAAGCCAAATCGGGCAAATCAACCCAGAAAACGCCCTGCGATTCGCCATCATTAACGGGAACGCCATCCAACGTAACGTTGATGCGTGTCTGGTCTGTCCCTCTGATTCTAATTCCCGTGTAGCCTACGCCGGCGCCGGCATCAGAGGTGGTAACGACGGATAAATTATTTTTCAGTAGAATAGGTAAATCTTGACCCAAATTCCTGTTTTCCAGCTGTTTCGAGACGATTTTCTCTTTGCTGATGGGAGCTTTGCCCGTAACAATCACTTCCTGAATGTCTTTCAAGGAGTCTTTTACTTCTTGGGAAAAAATGTTGTTCCCGACAAGTAGTGCGGATAATAAAATAAATCCCTGTTTTTTCATTATATATCAATTTTTACAGGGGTTTTGTATTGAAAATGAAAAGATTTCAAACAGAAATTTGAAACCTTCGTCTAAGATTTCCCTTGGCAACATTACTTGCCCAGGTTCTTAGGGTATAATCTCAGCCGTCCTGAAGACAGCACCCCTTGTTATTTTATTTGGCACGAAGGTAAAGTTTTTTTTTAAAACAACATAAAATTTTTGCGGAAAAATATGTCA
>JAITOO010000177.1 GCA_031289875.1 Flavobacteriaceae bacterium | reverse complement strand
GCTTTCAGCCTTGTACCCCAGACGGGACTTGAACCCGTACAGCCATAATGGCTACAGGATTTTAAGTCCTGCGTGTCTACCAATTCCACCACCAGGGCATTAGTAAAAAACTTAGATTAGAGCGAAAAACGGGATTCGAACCCGCGACCCCAACCTTGGCAAGGTTGTGCTCTACCTCTGAGCTATTTTCGCATACTGTCAAAGATTTTCCTTTGATTTTGGAGTGCAAAGATAGAATTGTTTTTCTTTTGTTCCAAATTTTTTTTGCTATAAATTCATTTTTTTCTTCACCCGCTCGATAGATTCTTCGTAACCCTCTATATCCTTTGCATTTAAACTTTTCTTAATAGCTTTTACATAGTATTCGGTTGCTTCGGGATAATTTTCTTGCAACTCATTCATAATGGCGAATTCATTGTAAATGTAAGGTGTGAAAATTCCGGGAATGGTCAAACACTTTTCCAAATGTTCTTTCAACTCCTTGTAACGTTGCAAATTCGACAAAAAATAAGCGTAATTAAGCCACGGAGCCGGATAGCCGGGCGAGAAGTGCAGCGCCGCTTGGTAGTGGTCAGCGGCTTTATCGAAACGTTTTAATTTATTCTCGTAAATCCAACCCAAATGATTATGCGCTCGTCCGTAGTCCGGCTGTTCGTCTATGATTTGATGAAGCAGGCTCATTGCTTCCTTTATCTGCTGGTCGGAAATCAGATGGTCGGCTTCGAGAAACATCTCATCGTATTTATAGTTGTATTCCATCATTAATTTTCTTTTTGAGAAAACAAAGTTAGCGAAATAAACCCTTATTTTTCCAATTCTTTTTATATTTGCCTATAAAAGTAAAAAAAGATACGTGAAAATATCAAGAGAATTAAAAGCAGGAATAATTGTTATCGTCTCAGTTTTAGGTTTTTGGTGGCTGTTTCAATTTTTAAAAGGGCATAACCTCTTTTCCCGCGACGATTTTTATTATGTGAAATATGGCAACGTGGACGGCTTGGAAAAGTCCAAAAGTGTGATGATTAATGGCTTGAAAGTGGGAATGATAGAATCAATCACGCCTGTTCAGACCCAAAATAAAAATCTTTCTTTTATTGTCGAATTGAGGATTAATAAAGATTACACTTTTTCCAAAAATTCCGTAGCTCAAATCAACAGCGAGTTTATGGGAGGTTCATTTGTCAAATTAATTTTGGCGGAAGACAATGCCGCAGCTGCTCAATCGGGAGATACGCTAAAAGGCGTTGTCAATACAGGAATCGTCGGTCAGTTGATGTCTGACGTAGAACCCATGAAAAACAACCTCAATGCCGTACTGGTACGCTTGGATTCTACTTTGGCGCTGACCAACAAAGTCTTGGCTGACCAAAATCGAAAAAAATTAGAGCAAATGCTTGATTATCTGAATGGTACAATTATTGAATTTAAAACAACAGCCCAAGATGCAGACGGTCTTATCAAAAATAATTCCGCAAAAATTTCTTCCATGCTGGACAATACCAACAAGATGATGTCCGCAACTACAACTACTGTAGAGAAATACGGAATTGTGGCAGACAAAATCAATCAGGCGGATTTGGACAAAGTTGTGAAAAATTTGCAGACCATGCTCGACAATATTAATCAGCTGACTGCCAAGATGAATAGCGGCGATGGAACGCTCGGAAAATTAGTCAATGACCCTGCCATGTATAATAATTTGAACACGGCTTCTAAAAATCTGAGCGATTTGCTCCAAGACCTGAAAGCCAACCCGAAACGTTATGTGCATTTCTCAATTTTCGGAGGAGGAAAAAACAAAGAAAAACCGCAAGAAGAAATATCCGCCTCGTCGGAATGATTGAAATTCAAACTATCTGAAATAACCGCAAAACCATGATGCAGAGCATTCTATTTTTACTATTATTAATTTTCGGAATGGGGCTTTTTACCCGCAATATTCTGAAAATCAAACGGAATATTCTTCTTGGAAAAGACGAAAATCGCTCGGACAATCCCCAAAAACGTTGGAAAACAATGCTCCGAATCGCTGTTGGTCAAGGAAAAATGACCGTACGCCCTGTCGCAGGTGTTCTGCATATCATTGTGTATCTGGGTTTTATCATCATCAATCTCGAATTTATTGAAATTTTTATAGACGGCGTTTTCGGTACGCACCGATTTTTATCAGGAATTTTGGGCAGAAATAATTACCAATATTTTACTTCTATTTTGGAAATTTTGGCTTTATTGACGGTTGTTGCAGTCGTGATTTTTTTCCTCAGAAGAAATGTAATTCACGTCAAACGCCTTTCCATGAAAGAGTTGAACGGTTGGGCGAAATGCGATGCCAACTGGATTTTAGTCATCGAATTTTGTTTGATGACGGCATTTTTTAAAATGAATGCCGCCGATTTCATTCTGCAAACGCGGGGAATTTTCCCAATGGGAGGAAATTTTCCTGTAAGTAAGATACTTTTTGTCCCGATTTTTGAATGGGTTAATTTCAGCGACAATTTTCTGATATTCACTGAAAAAGCCGCATGGTGGTTTCATTTTGTCGGGATTTTGTTCTTTCTCAATTATTTATATTATTCAAAACATTTGCATATTTTGTTTGCTTTCCCGAATACCTATTTTTCAGATTTAAATCCGAAAGGACAATTAGATGATTTGCCATCGGTTACGAATGAAGTGAAACTCATGTTTGACCCGAATGCCACTTCTGCCGCTCCCTCAGAAAATTCACTTCCTGAAAAATTCGGTGCAAGCGACGTTGCGGATTTGTCGTGGGTGCAGTTGCTGAACGCCTATTCCTGCACGGAATGTGGACGATGTACGGCGAATTGTCCTGCAAACTTGACGGGCAAAAAACTTTCGCCCCGAAAAATCATGATGAGCGTGCGCGACAGAATTGAGAAGGTCGGACGGAATATTGACAAAAACGGCAAGTTCGTTGAAGACGGCAAACAACTTTTAGGCGATTATATCTCGCCCGAAGAAATCTGGGCTTGCACCACTTGCAATGCTTGTGTGGAGGCATGTCCCGTGCTGATAAATCCGCTTTCCGTAATCATTGATTTGCGCAGATTTTTAGTTATGGAACAGTCTGCCGCTTCGCCGGAACTCAACATGATGATGACCAACATCGAAAACAACGGTGCGCCGTGGCAGTTCCCACAAAGCGACAGAGGGAAGTGGACGGAAAATTGAAAGTTTAGCCTGCTGAAACATACCTTTTTTATACTCTGATTTTCTTCTATCTATTTCACCTGACAAAAAACGAAAAAATCTCTTGTGCCTACGTAATTTCAATTAGTAAACGCGAATTTAGGGTTTAACAAAGAATAGAAAAAGCCTTCTTCGTATGGAAATATTGATTAACTTTGCAAAAATAAACAGGCAAATGTGAGAATATTTTTTTATCCTCTCGCGGGTTTATATTGGCTCGCCACTTATTTTAGAAATAAATTTTTCGATTGGGGAATTTTACCCTCAAAAAAACATCAAAAACCGATTATCGCCGTTGGAAATTTAAGCGTAGGCGGAACGGGCAAATCTCCTTTTACTATTTATTTAGTTGATATGCTGAAAGATGACTTCTTCATTGGAGTAGTCAGTCGAGGTTATGGAAGATCGACAAAAGGTTATCATTTTGCCAACTATGTTTCTACTTATCAAGACATTGGCGACGAACCAACACAGATTTTCGAGCGTTTTCGGAACAAAATCGTGGTCGGAGTAGACGAAAAACGTACTCATGGAATCGCACATCTTATACATGATTTTCACCCGCAGATGTTCATTCTGGACGACGCGTTCCAGCACAGATACGTCTGTGCCGGATTTTATATTCTTCTGACCGATTACAGTTTTCCCTATTACAAAGATTACGTGTTGCCGCTGGGGAGACTCCGCGAAGGTCGATACGGAGCAAAACGTGCAGATGCCGTGGTGGTTACTAAATGTCCCGACGTACTTTCAGCGAAGGAAAAAAATCAAATCAAAGCAGATTTGAAATTGAAATCCGGACAGTCGCTGTTTTTCTCAAAAATTATTTATGACAAAGAAGTGATTTCCCACAATTTTAAGTTGAAAATCGACCAGCTTTCTCGATATAACATTTTGCTAATCACAGGAATAGCTAAATTTGATGAAATCTTGGCTTTCTGCAAAAAAAAATTCAATTCTGTTATTCATCTGAATTTCAATGACCATCATAATTATTCAGAGCAAGATGTGCAAAAAATTTCCCTGTCTTTCGACAATCTTTCCGAAGATAAGCTAATCCTCACAACCGAAAAGGATTACACGCGACTGAAACATTATCAGCAGCTGCTTCCCGACTTGTTTTACCTCCCGATTAATATCGAACTTGACCGCCCTGAAGAGTTCAAAAAACTAATTTTTGAGTATTTGGGCGGCTCAAAAAGTGTTGGTAAAAATAAAGTAGAATTTTTGTAATGATTCATATTGTCAAGCCTCTTTTTAAAGGAGCTTTTCTTAACTTAATTTCAATTAGTAAATGTGAATTTAGGGATTAGAAAGAATCAAAAAAAGGATCTGATGCTATGGTTTGTACTATTCAATTTGCGTCTTTCAGGCGAAATAGCACCTCAAAATAAGTTTTAGCCATTATTTTGTTGATTTTTAAAATCTTGGCAATCTTGTAAATCTTGTAAATCTTGTAAAATCATGGTTCAGACATAAACACCTGCGGCGTAAGCTACTCAGTACATGACATATTGGATTACTCACAATCCTAAAATGACAATGCGCATCTCTCAATCCTGCTTGCTGTAAAGGATTTTGAAGAATATTATCTATTTTTGACAAAAATAAACAAATAATATTTGTTTGTTTCATTTTTTGAGCACCTTTGCTGCATGAAAAAATACAGTTATTTTATAATACGAAGCTAATTTTAAATTAAAATTAAACATGATGAAACAATTTATTCAAGTTTTTAAAAATTTAGTTCTGACAGGAGTTTTATTGCTCTTTTCGCAGAATATGTATGCCGACGGAGGTTGGTGGAATGATTACGTTACTATTTCCGTAAATGGTGCATCTGCTACATCTTATTATCTCGGAAGTGGTAGTACGCTTTTTCAGGGACAGGAGTTTGGGACTGTCTCTTCATTGGTTTTGACAGGTTTGGAATTTGATAATTGGTGCGATGACAGCGATGGATTAGAGGATAATGGAACGTTGTATTATAGCATCACTGAAAACAGCAATACAGTGTACCCTGTTCCTGCTTCGGGTGAGTATTTTGCTATAAAAGAATGGCATAATACATATATTGGTGGTGAAGGTGACACCGGTAATAATTACCATGGTTCTCTTTCCGGTTTATCGATTGATTTCACCAAAATAGAAGGTCTTAAACCCGGTGTAACATATACAATTCATTTAAAAGCTAGTGTAGAAAGTAAAGCAGGAGGCTCTTATTGGTTAACCGAAGAAGAGTTCGACGGCTACGTTGCCACCTTCAGCATACCGCTCCAATTCAACGCCAATCCTGCAGTAGGAAACTGGATATTGGCGGCAACACCGATTGAGAATGTTCCTTTGTCAAAATTCACTTTCGAGGGTGCGAAGATTGCTGCTTTGAAACAATTATTACCGGGCGGCACTGCTTGGGTTAATCTAATTGCTTCAGAAAACTCTCTTGCCGCAGGCGATGCCTTTGCATATCAAGTAAAGTCAGGAATCACCATTCCTAATGGTGGCTACATCAGTTTCTCAGAATATGAACCTGTCAATGTAACTTCGGTTTCAAAAACGATAACCAACGAGTTTACTCTTGTAGGCAATCCTTCTACGGAAAGTATAAATTTTGGAACTTTGGCTAATGATCCTGCTAATGAAGGCGTAATTAAATATGGATATTATGATTGGAACGGGGAAATATTCACCTCGCATGACGAATCTTCTAAGGAAATTGACGCTTGGAGAGGCTTTATAGTAGAAAAACACGAAGGAGGAGGAAGTTTATCATTCAGCTCCTTAGCTTCAAAAAGCGGTAAAAAAGCGGTGAAATCCTTGGCGGCAGCTTCCGAAAAACTTACTATTACGGCAACTAACAGCACAGGCTCTGCTTATACCCTTCT
>JAITOO010000176.1 GCA_031289875.1 Flavobacteriaceae bacterium | reverse complement strand
TCGCTGCTGCTGCCTGTTTTTTCTTTTAAGGTGTGTGTGGCAAAAGCCAGCGCTTTGGGCACATTTTCCAGCGTGATGATTTCTTCCAGTTCTCTAATTTCGTGTTTCAAAGCATGTTTGCGAAGCACCAAATCTTCATACGTATATTTTCCGTTAGTCTTCGTCATTTTCATCTTCGTCTTCATCTATGTAATTTAACTGCATTTCTGCGATTTTTTTCATCACAAAATCTTTCACTTTTTTATGGTTCAAAAGGAGAATGATAAAAAGCAAGAGGTAAATCGCAGAGAAAATCAAAATTCCCAATCCGGGATTGTCAAAATATCTGCCAATCATCATTCCAATTGCCAAGCTGAGCAAAAAGAAAAACATGAAAGCAGACAAGATGATAATAAAAGCAAAAATCAGAATGCTGACCAAACGCGAAGAGTATTCGACAAATTCGAGTTTGAGCAGTTCTAAACGTTTGTTTACATATTTTTTTAAAATTCCGAACATTTTCAGGATTTTTTTAATTTTTTTCAAAAATAGTAAAAAAGAGCCAAAAAATGAGGGTTGGCTCTTTTATTTTCAAACTCTACGAATTAATTTTCTGATTCGTCTAAATCAGAATCTGAGGCGGCTTTCTTCTTAAATTCTTTTTTGTATTTTTCATAGCCGTGTTTCAGCTCGTCTTTGTATTTACCGTATTGGTCTTTCACGTTTTCGGCAAGGTCGGTTGCCTGTTTTTTCAATTTTTTGCGGGTATCTTTCCCCTTTTCAGGAGCGATAAGAATACCTGCCGCCAAGCCTGCTGCTGCGCCTAAAATTACGCCTGTCAACACATTTGCTACATTTTTATTAGCCATGATTTTAATAATTTTTAGTTTATAATTGGTTTTTATTTAATTCTTCTTTTCTTCTCGCAAATAATCAATACATTTGCGATATTAAAATTATTGAGCCAAAAAATCATGCCAAAGTATTCTTTAAGAGGTATAAATATGCCTGAGTCGCCGATAAGAAAATTAGCTCCTTATGCTCAAAGCGCTAAAGACAAAGGGATTAAGGTCTATCATCTCAATATTGGGCAACCTGACATAAAGTCGCCCAAGACTGCCGTCGAGGCTGTCAAAAATATGAATTTGGATATTTTCGAATATGCACCGTCCGCAGGCTATTTGTACTACCGCAAAACTTTGTGCCAATATTATCATTCTCTGGGCTTTACCGATTTAACGCCCGATAATTTTCTCGTTACCAACGGCGGGTCGGAAGCGTTGCAGTTTACGCTGAGTTGCATCTGCGACGAGGGCGACGAAATCCTGCTTCCTGAACCGTTTTACGCCAATTATTACGGTTTTGCACAATCTTTGGGCGTGAAAATACAACCGCTGGTTTCTGGCATCGAAGACGGTTTTGCGCTGCCGGATTTATCTAAATATGAAGAACTTATCACCCCGAAGACCAAAGCTATTCTCATTACCAATCCGGGAAATCCGACGGGCTATCTGTATTCCCGAAAAGAGTTGGAAGATTTGTGCAAAATTGTGCTGAAACATGACATTTTCGTCATTGTTGATGAAGTGTACCGAGAATACGTTTACGACGGAGAAAAACATCATTCTATTCTGGAATTTTCCGAACTGAAAGACCATGCCATCGTTATTGATTCTGAGTCGAAAAGATACAGCATGACGGGTATCCGTTGCGGATTTTTGGTTACCCGAAGTTCAACATTTATCGACACAGCATTGAAATTTGCGCAGGCAAGGCTAAGTCCCGTTTTGCTTGGACAGATTGCCGCCAATGCAGCGCACAGCGAACCGCAATCGTACATCGACGGAGTGAGGAAAGAATATACGGAACGGCGCGATTTGCTGATAAAACTGCTCAACGAAATTCCTGATGTCGTTTGTCCGAAGCCGAAAGGTGCGTTTTACTGCATGGCGGAACTGCCTGTGGAAAATGCAGAAGACTTCTGCCTTTGGCTATTGAAAGATTTTGATTATCAGGGAACTACGGTAATGCTCGCCCCTGCGGAAGGATTTTATTCCAACCATGAATTGGGCAGGCGGCAGGTACGGATTGCCTACGTGCTGAAAAAGGAAGATTTGACGAAATCTGTGGAAATTTTGAAAAAAGCGTTGGAAGAGTACAAGAAAGTTGAATTATCATAATTTCTCATTTGTATCTAAAAATTATGATTCAAGTTGTTAATAATCAATCATTAAAATCTTACAACACTTTCGGGATTGAGGCGAAAGCAAAATATTTTGTCATTGTAGAAAATGAAAAAGGAATAAAGGTAGCTTTAGAGCTTGCACAGAAAAATCAATGGGAAATTTTCATTCTCAACGGCGGAAGCAACTCTTTGTTTATCAACGATTTTGAGGGTTTGGTGATAAAAATCGAAACCAAAGGAATTTCATACAAAATTGAAAATGATTTTGCTTTCGTTACAGCGCAGGCGGGCGAAAATTGGCACAATTTCGTGCTGTTTTGCCTTGACCACAATTTCGGCGGGCTGGAAAATCTGTCGCTGATTCCGGGAAATGTTGGCACATCGCCGATGCAGAACATCGGGGCGTATGGAACAGAAATTAAGGACTCTTTTTTTTCGCTGAAAGCCTTAAACATACAAACGCATGAAATTCAGGAATTTACAAATGCCGACTGCGAGTTTGATTATCGCGAATCCTTTTTCAAAAATGAAGGCAAAAATCGCTTCATTATTTTGGAAGCCACCTATAAACTGACAACGAAAAATCACGTGTTGAATACGTCTTACGGGGCAATTGAGGAAGAATTGAAACGGCAAAATATTGAAAATCCGACGATTAAGAATATTAGCGAGGCGGTAATCCACATCAGGCAGACCAAACTTCCCGACCCGAAAATTTTGGGGAATGCGGGCAGTTTTTTCAAAAACCCGTATATTTGTTTAGCTCATTATCAAGGGCTTAAAGAAAAATTCCCGAACACGCCACATTACCCTATGAATCAGGAAGTTGTAAAAATACCTGCGGGCTGGCTCATCGAACAGTGCGGTTGGAAAGGCAAACGCATCGGAAACTGCGGCGTACACGAGAAACAAGCATTGGTGCTGGTCAATTACGGCGGCGCAACAGGCAGGGAAATTTTTGAACTTTCGGAGAAAATCATTGCCGATGTTTACGAAAAATTTTCAATAAACCTCCAAAGAGAAGTGAATATAATTTATTGATTTTAAATCATTTATAGAATAAAAAACCGCTAAAACCAGTTATTTCTATGCTGTCGTTTACGGTATAACCGGATAAACCTTTTATGTACAAAACATAATCGTTACCTTTCACTGAAAAATTCGGGTTTTTAGAAGAAAATTGAATATTGCCTCTGCTATCGTCTTCCTTTAATAAATTTAAAGCATTGGTTTTTAATGGAATATATAGTTTCTGCTTGTTTTGGTGTTCTATTACAAGTTGATTGTTTTTAATTTCGATGTCATTTTTATCATAAAAATCAATATAAATAAATGATTTATAATTATTTATATCTGAAACTTCAAAATTTTCTACATTGATATTAAAATATTCGTTACCATGAGTATTATTTTCTAAATTTAACAATTTCATAATTTCATACCTTCTCTTTTCGGAAATATCCTCTGCAAAAAACGGCTGAATCTGTTTTACTCCGTAAGTATCTATCAGATAATCAAGGACTCCGCTGATTTCCTTTTTCCGAATTGTATCTAATTTTTCAAAATTTTTCGGCGTTTCTATCAATGAGATTTTTCCGTTTTTCAGGAAAGTCAGACTGGAGAGATTTTTTTCTAATTTTTTTGTAAAATAATTTTTACTGATGTTGGAGAACCGCCACGGACCAAAGGTTGCGAGCAATACAATAACAACCGGCGAAATTAAAATCCATTTTATATGCCGCGATTTTGTAAGGAAAAGATAGAGCAAAATTCCGTAAAACCAAAAGTTCATCGTTATCAGATACAGGCGGTTGATGGTGTATCCGTAGTCGCTGATGCGGCGCAGCACGGCAACGCTCATCAGAACTACGAGCGGTAACGTTAGAACCCCGAACCAGCGCGAAAAAAATGCCGCCAATTTATTTTCTTTCGCCAAGTTCAAAGGATACAAAATCATAACTCCCAAAAGCCCGCCGATGACTAATGCAGAAACTAATTTTGACACCCAGCCGTCGGGCAATTCCCACGCTATCAATATTTTAACCAAATAGGCATAGAGTATCAGCATGTAAATTCCCAAAATCGGCAAAATAATGTATAATCCAAAGATTTTGAATACTTTATGAAAAGAAATTTCCGCAATATGTTTTTCGGTTTGGCTATAAATATTTGCCAGAAAATAATTAACCGCAAACAAAATAAAACAGCAAACAGCTAAGTTTTGATAGGGTTTTCCGCTCATTTTCACATTAAACAAATTTTCAATAGAAAACAGCGCCAGAGCTAAACCTGCGTACAAAATTCCCGCAAAAGCAACGGATATAATAATTTGAGAAACAACATTTTGCGAAAAATTCCAAAATTCAGCATTTTGATTTTTTCTTAAAAATGAAATGAAAAATGCCGAAACTACCGCCGTAGCGCCGATTACCACAATCGGCAAAATTTGGGGACGGAAAATGTCCGCCTTATTTTCCGGTAAAAAATAGCAGTAAACGCCCCACAGCAGCACAATTCCAAGTGTGATGAGAATTTGTTTCCAGCGGGCGGTTTTCAAATCTTCCGACCACAACGCCACAGTGAAAGCCAGTATTGTTCCGATGCCGAAAAACAGATGCCAGCGGTAGTTTATTTCAAATTTGTAATCAGGATTATTAATTTCGAGGAAAAATATTACGGCAAAGCCGATTACCATTAAAACCGCAATAGGAAAACGTTTCAGCAAATTTTGAAGTTTAAACAAAACCGATTCAAAAGAAAAGAATTTTTTCATAATCAGAAAAATTTTCACAAATATAATGTAAAATAATTTTACAAAGAAAAGTTTATATAATGCCTTGATTTTTAGTTGTAGTGAACCATCAAGGCATTAACTTTTTTATTCATCCGACCGTATCATCGCAGGCTGATAATACAAATTTCCCAAAAAATCATCGCCGATGGAGAGAAAAAATTTGAAATCGAATGGATGAAGTAAATGTAATTGATTAGCTTTGCAAAAAATATCAAATATTAAATTTCATGAAAAAGATTATTACTTTTTTTGTATGTTTTATTGGGTTCTCCCTTTTTGCTCAAAGCAACAAAATCATTCTCGAAGGAAAAATTTTACTTCACGACGGTACAGAAATTCCTGTAAAAGATATGTATTTCGTTGAAGACAAAGTTTATTTTGTTGATTTGACGGATATGAAAAATTCCCTTCTTTACGATGTGTCTTACCAAAAAATTTATCAAAAACAAGGAGACGAATATGTCCTCATCAAGGAGGGTGAAAATCTTGTGAATGAAGAAATTGCGAAGTTTGAGATTTTAAATCTTCAACAAGTAGAAAATCCTGAAACAGCTGTAATATCAGGGCAAAAAACCTCAAAAAATACACCAAAATTAGACATCGTCAGTGCGAGAAAAATCTATTTAAACGGCAATTTATTATCTACCAAAGAAGTGGGTGTCTATCTTGAAAATTACGGATTGGCAGACCGTTATCAAGGGGCGGTGAAAACCATAGACATCGGCGATGCGCTTTTAGGGGGCGGTTTGGGATTTGCAATTGGTTGGGTTGCCGGTGCATTAATTTTCCAAGATAAAGATGCTACAAATGATGAGATAAAAAACAGAGCAGCGGTGAACAGAGTTGTAATCATTGGCAGTGGAACTGTGGCATTGGTTGGCGCTATTTTGAGAATTTCGAGTGCGTATCGTGCAAAAAATACTGTCAATGAATACAATTCAAAAACGGGAATTTCCGGAGATAATAAACCGCAATTCAATCTAATAGCAAACGGTAATGGAATAGGCATCGGGTTAAGATGGTGATTTGTAATTTTAAATAATAATTATGAATAATATTGACAATCTTATAGTTATAGGCATCATTGCAGTAACGGCAATTTTCAGTTTCAAAGGTTTCAACGACCCTGTTTTTTTCGACAGGTACAAATTTAATGTCGGAGCGATTGAAAAAGCCCGCCAGCAGGACAGAATGCTGACTTCTGCTTTTTTGCACGGCGATATTATGCATTTGATTTTCAATATGTACACCTTTTATTTTTTCTCTACATTTCTGCTCGGTTACGGCGTGCTGTTTTTCTTTATCGTTTATTTCGGAGCAATTTTGGCGGGAAATTTCCTCGCACTTTGGACACATAAAAATCAGCCGTATTACAGCGCAATCGGTGCATCAGGCGGGGTGTCCGGCATTCTATTCGCCGCTATTATTCTTGATTCAACCATCAAAATCGGAATTTTTCCTTTTCCGTTCCAGATTTGGGGTTGGCTCTTTGGAATTATCTACTTAGCCTATTCTATTTACGGTATGAGAAGCCAGCTTGGCAACATTGGGCATGAAGCGCATTTGGGCGGAGCAGTTTTCGGCGTATTTTGCGCAGTAGGCTTCGTTTGGCTCTTTCCAAACCACCCTTACGTGTTTTTCAACTTTTTTTACTTAATTTTGATGTTGATTCCAATAGCGTTTTTAGCGTACATCGTTTATAAAAAAAAATAATATGTTTTCAAGCCAAGAGTTGCAGAAAATCAGACAGTTAATAAATAATGCCGAATCGGAAATTCTGATTCTTACACACTACAATCCCGATGGCGACGCCATTGGCTCGGCTTTGGGAATGAAGCATTTTTTGAAAAAACTGGGAAAAGACGCTTCCGTCATTGTGCCGAATGAATATCCTAAATTCCTGAAATGGCTTCCTATGTCCAAAGAAATTGCCATTGCAGAACACCGCGAAAAATTTACGGAAATCGCATTTAGAAAATCAGCACTCATTTTTTGTTTAGATTTCAACACTGCTTTTCGGATTAATAATTTGGAACAGAAATTGATACAATCACCAGCGGTCAAAATTCTGATTGACCATCACCAGCAGCCCGACGAGTTCGATTTTGTCTATTCAGATACAACTCAGCCTGCTACCTGCCAAATGGTTTACAAATTTATTGACGCTTTGGGAGAAACGGACAAAATCGACGAAACTATTGCAACCTGCTTATACACAGGGATTTTAACCGATACAGGAAGTTTCCGTTTCAGAAATACCACGTCTGAAACTCATCGAATCATTGCCGATTTGATTGACAAAGGCGCACAGCCCGACGAAATTGCTTCTAATGTGCTGGACAGCAACACACCCGGACGAATTAAACTGCTAAGTACGGTTTTGAATTCTATGGAATACATCGAAGAAAAAAAAACGGTAATCTTATCCTTAACAAGAGAAAAGCTAAAAGAATACAGCTACCAAAAAGGCGATACCGATGGTTTTGTCAATTACGGCTTGTCAGTGATAGGCGTGAAATTTGTCGGATTTTTTATGGAAGATTTGAAACAAGACTACATCAAAATTTCGTTTCGTTCCAAAGACGATTTTGACGTGAATCAGTTTGCAAGACAACACTTTAACGGTGGAGGACACATCAATGCCGCCGGTGGTCGAAGTGAACTGTCCTTGCGGGAAACTGTTGAAAAGTTTAAACAGATTGTAAATGAAACAATTATAAATTAATGTTAGCTTCTTATCACATGCCGCCAATTATTTGTAAATCAAGTATTTTTCTGATTTTTGCTCTTCTCCTGTCGGGCTGTCAGAAAAAAGATATTGTTTATTCCCCAATTCATCAAAAAAAATCGGATTTCATCAAAAAATCTCAAGAAATTTCTAAAAAAAGAGAGGAAAATGAACGGAAATTCTTGGAAATTTGGGTCAAACAGCGAGAAGATTCTCTAAATATTGATTACCAAGAAACCGCTTCGGGTATTTGGATTCGGTATATCAACAAAAATGACGAACCAAAAGCACAAGACAATGATTTTGTTACTTATACGGCAGAAATTCGTACGTTGGCTCAAAAAGTCATTTATACTAAGGCTGAGTTTGGCGAAAAGAAAATAATTTTGGGCAAGTATAATGAAATCAGAGGCATAGAATCTGCTTTGCATCTACTCAGTAAAGGCGAAACCGTCGAACTGCTACTGCCGTCTTTCAATGCTTATGGTTTATACGGCGACGAAAAAAAAATCGGGGCAAACGTGCCTTTAATCGTAGGATTAGAGATTTTAGATGTGAAACAGAAAGAGTAAAAAAGGCTATTTTGCTCTGTTACAGTAAATTCTCCAATTAAAAAGAACCGCATTAGGAAAAGTATTTTTCACTCTTTTGAAGTCTGCCTGTGCAGATTGTTTAGTCATGAAATCGCCTGCGAGAAGCCGCCAGTCAGGGCGCAAATAATTTTTTTCTACCCGTAAATCAGGGAATTGAGACCGCAGCGTATTCATCATTTTATTGACTTCTTCCTCGCTTTTTGCCTCGCCAATTTTTATCATGTATCCTTGAATTGTATTTTGTCTTTGGCATAAATTAGCCGGTGAAATAGGTTTGGAAACGGGTTTCGGTTCAGACGAGGCGATAACTTCCCTGCAAATAGTTTTGTCATCAATCAAATTCATGATGTTTTTATCCGCCTCAATAACCAGCCGTCCGCCCGTTGCAGAGTCCACTTTGACAATTCTTTCCTGAGCCTGAAATGCTGCAAAAGAAAAAATGCACATAAACAAAAAAATACTTTTCATTTCAAAAATGTTTCCACAAAATTAAACTTTTAATTGAACCTACAAAAAAATTATTTTCTATTTTCATTAAACGAATGATTCTCAATAGATTAATTTACAATTGTCAAAATATTTCCTGAAACATAAATTTTGTACATTTTGGGAGGAATGCCTGCTCCGCTTATCGGCTGCCCTGAGGAAAGCATCCACTCTGCGCCGTCTTCGGGACAGACAATTTTGATGTCCTTCACCACCTGCAAAGTAGTGTTGTTTCCCGGACAAATGTGCGGCGGATTTCGGTCGTATGCCTTAAATTCGTTGCTGCCTGTCCTTGCCACAATCAGCCCCTGCGTTCCCGACAGTGCGCCCGCACTGACATACTTCCATCCTCCGATATTCAAAAGCGGTTGATATTGAGGTAAATCCATATTTATTTGTACGTTGATATTGCTATTCGGAAAACAGCCTATCGTGCTGTCTTCGTTCAGACACTGCACAGCCGTCAAACAGAAAATAAAAACGCCTATGTAAGAAAAAATTTGCTTAATCATAATTTTTTGTATCTTTGTAACTATGTAATTCGACTAAAAGACGTCGAGTTATTTTTTTTATCAAAATTATAAAATTTTTTAAACATTTAAATTATTTGTTATGAATTATGTAACGAAAGAAGGACTGGAAAAATTGCGCAAAGAACTTGACCGGTTGGAACAGTTTGAAAGACCGAAAGTTTCACGGCAAATCGCTGAGGCGAGGGACAAAGGAGACTTATCTGAAAATGCCGAATACGACGCCGCTAAAGAAGCTCAGGGCATGTTGGAAATGCGCATTGCCAAGCTCAAAGACACGATTTCCAATTCAAAAGTCATCGACCCCAGTACGCTGGATACGTCCAAAGTTTCCATTCTTTGCACTGTGAAAATCAAAAATAAAACCAACGGACAAGAGATGGAATACACCTTGGTTCCCGATAATGAAACCGATTTGAAATCAGGAAGAATTTCAGTCAATACTCCGATAGCCAAAGGATTGCTGGGCAAAGCTGTAGGTGAAGATGCCGAAATTAACCTGCCTAACGGAAACACGCTGAAACTTACCGTGCTGGAAATATCTTTGCAATAAAAGTTCAACATGAATTTTAAATACAGCAGAAAAATTAATTTCTAAAGTATGGACGCCAACGTGAAAAATATAGAAAATAGCATACTGCCGTTTAAAATAGTTTACTATTGTTAAATAAAAGAACTATATATTTACAGCGTTTAAATAAAAATACAAAATTATTGATATAAACTCCGAAAAAAATTAAAAACCATGGCAAGTATATTTTCCAAAATCATAGCAGGTGAAATCCCCGCCTACAAAATCGCAGAAAACGAAAAACACATAGCTTTTCTTGACGCTTTCCCAATTGTGAAAGGGCATACGCTGGTCGTACCCAAAAAAGAAAGCGACAAAATTTTCGAACTCTCTCAGGAAGAATATTCCGAGTTGATGAACTATACGTACAAAATCGCTCAGGCAATAGGCAAAGCCCTACCGTGTCTGCGTGTCGGAATAGCAGTGCAGGGCTTGGAAGTGCCTCACGTACACGTACATCTTATTCCGATGAACTCTCCTCAGGACATGGTTTTCAGCAATAAAATTCAACTGACGCCGGAAGAATTTACGGAAATTCAAAATCAAATCAAATCGTTTCTATAAAAAGGGCAGAAAAAGGGAGGAAAGTCGAATGGTATAATTTTTGACCGAGAATCGAAACACTAACATAAGAGATTTAAAAAAACATAATGAACGTAGGAAAAGAATTTAGAAAATATGCCGTCAAACACGAAGGCATGAGCGGTTTAATGGTCGATGACTATATCACCTCGTCAATGACGCCGTATATCACCGAAGAACGCAAGCTGAACGTTGCTCAAATGGACGTTTTCTCGCGCTTGATGATGGACAGAATCATCTTTTTAGGCACAGAAATAGACGACCATATTGCGAACATCGTTACCGCCCAGCTGCTGTTTTTGGAAAGCTCTGACGCGTCCAAAGACATTCAGATTTATGTAAATTCGCCCGGTGGCGGCGTGTCTGCAGGTTTGGGAATTTACGACACCATGCAGATTATCCGTCCCGACGTAGCAACTATCTGCACAGGCATGGCAGCCTCTATGGGTGCGGTTCTGCTGACGGCAGGCGCAAAAGGCAAACGCTCTGCCCTGAAACACTCCCGCATAATGATTCACCAGCCGCTGGGCGGCGCACAGGGACAGGCTTCCGACATGGAAATTACTTTGAAGGAAATTCTGAAACTGAAAAAAGAACTGTACGACATTCTGGCATTCCACTCAGGACAGCCGTATGAAAAAATCGAAAAAGACTCGGACAGAGACCATTGGCTCACTTCCGAAGAAGCTAAAGAATATGGTTTGATTGACGAAGTTTTGGAAAAAAGATAGTTTATAGATTTGGAAACTAATATAAAAAGCATAATAAAGAACACGAACTTTCGTTTAATTCCTAATCAGGATTAAACGAAAGTTTTTTACAAATTTTTACTGAATTTTGCCGATATTTAAAAATATGATATTTAAAAATAAATTATCTGCCATTTTTTTTATTTTCCTGCTGATTTCTGCCTCCGCACAAGTCAGCGTAACAGGCAAATTAGTCGATAAGGAAACAAAAACTCCACTTCCCAATGCAGATATTTTTTTACGAGGAACACAAACCTACACCTCGTCGGCAGAAGACGGAACTTTCAGCATCCGCTCCGACAAATACATTGATTCTCTGGAAATAGACCCCGACGGCTACCCGACGAAATACGTCCTTTTGCAACAGGGAGACAACCCCAATCTCGTCATTGAGATTTCCAAAAAGGAAAAATCAACAACGGCAGCCAAATCTCTAAAAGAAATTACTGTTATCGGTTTTCCGCCAAAAAAAGTTCCCAAAAAAGAAAATCCCGCGTGGGGAATTATGAAAGAACTCTGGAAAAGGAAGAGAATCAACGGTTTATCTAATTTCAAAAACTATCAATATCAAGAATACGAAAAAATCGAATTTGACTTGAACAATATCGACAGTCTTTTCGTTGAGAAAAAAATCTTCAAAAAATTGGGCATTACAGCAAAAGACATCGACACTTTGGACATCTCGGGAAAGACCTATCTTCCTGTATTTCTGAATGAATCTCTCTCCGATGTGGTCGGTGAAAACGAGCCTGTCAAACGGGAAAAAATTTTCCTGACTGCCAACAAAACTTCGGGAATGCCCAACAATGACATCGTTGCCAATACTGTGAAGAATCTTTACAAAGACATCAATATTTACGATAATACGCTGAATTTCTTCAACAAAGGCTTCACAAGCCCTGTTGCTATCAATGGATTTTCCGTTTATGAATATTTACTGACCGATACGATTGATGTGGACGGCGTTCAATGTTTCCACATCAAATATCGTCCGCTCCGCGACAACGAACTGACTTTCAAGGGAGATTTGTACATTACAACAGGCACATACAACGTCAAACAGGTTAATCTGCAATCTTCGGCGGGCATTAATGTCAATTTCGTTAAAGACATCTACATGGAACTGGAATACGACACCGTCAGCGATTCTGTTTTCATTCCTCTACGAAATTACACTGTGCTGGACATGTCGCTCCTTTCCAAAAAAGAAAGCACAAGAGGAATGTTTGCCAAACGGACTCTTACCTGCAACGGTTATCAATTTGACCTGCCGAAAGCAAAAATTGATTCTCTGATAGACCGTCAATGGGAGCCGATGACGGAGGGCGCTTATGACAAAGACGATAGTTTTTGGACAAACAATCGTCCCGACCGCCTGAACGCCGACGACAAAAACGCCTACGAATTGGTGGACAGGGTTTCTCAGACAAAATTCTTCAACAATATCGTCGATATCATCGAAGTTCTTTCTTCAGGCTACATCAACGTCGGGAAGATTGATTTGGGCGATTTGTATCAAGGTTTCGGCTACAACGCGATAGAGGGCATCCGTCTGCGGGCAGGCGTGCGTACTTTCTTCTCTCCCAACGATATGTGGCGTTTGGAAGGTTATACGGCTTACGGTTTCAAGGACGAAAAATTTAAATACGGAGCGCAGGCGCGGTTTATGTTCAACAAATTCAACCGTTTCACTTTAGGAATCGGTACAAAGCAGGACATCAGTCAGTTAGGCGTTTCGCTCTTCGGCGATGAAGGAATTATGACGCGTTCTTTTGCCTCGTCATCAATCATTTCCAGAGGGGACAACAAATTTCTGAGTTCTCTCAAGCAGACCAACATTTTCATGTCCATTGAACCTTGGAAAAACGTACAATTCAGACTGGACGGCACTTATCAGTACATCAAGTCTGCCAACCCTGTGGAATTTAATATCAGTTATTACGATAAAAAAGGCGTTGTCCAAAATGATTTGTATGACACACATTTGACATTCAGCATTCAAGCCCGTCCGGGCGCAAAATATTCCCGCTACGGCTTAGACCGCTATGAACACACGACACTTGCTCCGGCTCTCATTTTGAAATATACCAAAGGATTGAACGGCGTTTTCCATAGCGGATTCAATTACGACAAACTGCAACTGCTTTACAATCAACCGATTCTTTGGGGAGCCATTGGAAAGACCGATATTTCGCTGGAAGCGGGAAAAACTTTTAACAGATTGCCTTTGTCGCTGTTGAGTGTTGTGCCTGCAAACCAGTCTTACGGCATCATTCCCAATACTTTCGGTTTGCTGAATTATTATGATTTTGTAACGGATACTTACTCTGCCATGCACTTGGAACATCATTTCAACGGCAGGTTGTTTTCCTATATTCCGCTGCTTAAAAAATTGCAGCTGAGGGAAGTAGTGTTTTTACGAGGCGTTTGGGGAGATATTTCTGACAGTTCGGTGAAGATGAACGCTTCCAACATCAATTATTTAGCGCCGAAAGATCACATTTATTACGAATATGGCTTTGGAATTGAAAATATCGGGTTGGGAAATCTTCGGTTTTTCAGAATTGATTTCAATTGGCGTGGAAACTATTTCGATATGCCCACCACTTCCGACAACAAAATCAGCAAGTTCGGCGTGAAAATAGGAATGCAGTTCACTTTTTAATCATACTGCAACTTGTTTGTTTACGGTTA
>JAITOO010000165.1 GCA_031289875.1 Flavobacteriaceae bacterium | reverse complement strand
TATTGCCGATTAGTTCACTTTGGTAGAGAAAAAGGTAGGTCTGAATGTTATCATCAGGTAAGCCCACAGCGGAGTGTGAACGTCTAACCCCACCGGCATACCTTTGTAAAGCATCGTGCCGTCGGTTTTGAAATAGGTGCTCACGCCGCCTTCCAGCAAAAAGTTTTTACTGTAATTGTATCTTGCCATGAAATCCAATTCTGAGCCGAGATTGCGGGTATCGTCAGTAGCGCTGAAATCTTTCATGGTGGATAATTTGTTGAAATTGAGAGACAGATTGAGTTTTTCTGTAATGTCTCCGCTGACTCCGATATACCATTGTGCCAAACCTCTGTTCGGAATTTTAGTCCAGTATTCCATATAGCCGTAGCTGTAATGGTTTGCGCCGTATAACTTGTTGAAAGTCTTGTTTTTCTTGGTTTCGTCATACGCTGTTCCGCTGAAAATATCCGCACCTGCGGTTACTGTAAATTTGGGAACAAATTTATAACTGATTTTTCCGTTTACATAATAAGTGCTCAAATCTTTGCCGTTAGGGTCGTCGCCGAATTGCAAGTATCCTCCGGCATGGAAAGAAATCGGCGTGTCGGCTTCGTTCATGTCGAAATTCAAGCCCACAGTAAAACGGCTTTCCAATGTAGGGTCGTTGGCATCATAACCGGGCTGGGTATCTTGCAAATGGTAATTGTCATTTACAAAAATTCCTGAAATATTCACTTTTTCGACTTTCTGTCCTAACCACAACAAATACATAGACTTGTATCCGCTGGTGCTGGTGTAAGTCTCATCCTTGAAATAGTTGCCGTCATTATTGTGGCTGAACGCCGCGCCGACGTGCGCTTGGAAACCCTGACTGCTTTTGTATTTCAGCAAGAGCAAATCATGAGAACTTGGCGAAGCGGCAAAATCATTTCCGGAAAAAAGTCTTCCGTCGTCATAACTCAACGCCATTCTACCTAATGTTCCGGAAAATTCGGGCGTAAAGTTATACGCAATCCACGATTCCGCAATACCTACGGCAGGAGCGCCATTTACGGGCGTTTGTCCATAAACGTTGGAATTGATAAGTCCGATTTTTGCACTGAGTATTTCATCACTGTACGAAGCAGAAAGTTTTGTTCTGAGGAAACCCCCAAAACCTGTATCAAGATTTTTGTCTAACGGATTTTGGAAACCATTGCGTATCTCTCCGCGCGATTTCACTTCTCCATCTACCGTTACTGTCTGTCCTGCCCCTTTAACAACGAAAAGGGAAGACATTGCAGCTAATAAAAAAAATTTAAATTTCATACTATTTTTTTTGAAGAATTAATTTGCGCCAAAGATACAATCTTTTTTTAATTGTGAAAGCAATAAATGTTACGTTTTTGCTAATTTTTAAAAAATATTGCATAAAAAACAAAGTATAATTGCTAAAAAGTATTTTTATTTCCAAAAAAGAGCAAATAAAGAACAGTTTTCAAAAGAACGAAAACGGACAAAGATTAATTTTTTCATAATTAAAAATTAAATCCGGTCAGAGAAACCAAAAAATCTGTACTTTTGCAGTTCGGTTTAAAATGTAGAAATTCATATGTCGAAAGAAAACAATTTGAAGCAGGCAGCGCTGGAATATCACAATTCCAAGCCGAAAGGGAAAATAGAAGTTGTACCGACCAAACCGCATTCCACACAACGCGATTTGGCGCTGGCATATTCTCCCGGCGTAGCAGCGCCTTGCCTCGAAATCAGTGAAAATGTAACAGATGTATATAAATATACCTCCAAAGGCAATCTCGTTGCCGTAATTTCCAACGGTACAGCTGTTTTGGGACTCGGAAATATCGGAGCAGAAGCCTCAAAACCCGTCATGGAAGGAAAAGGCGTTTTATTCAAAATTTTCGCAGACATCGATGTCTTTGATATTGAAGTAAATGAAACTGACCCCGACAAATTTATCGAAGTCATCAAGTCCATTGCCCCAACTTTCGGAGGAATTAATCTCGAAGACATTAAAGCGCCGGAGGCTTTTGAAATCGAAAAAAGATTGAAAGAAGAACTAAACATTCCTGTCATGCACGACGACCAGCACGGCACGGCTATTATTTCCTCCGCAGCGCTGATGAACGCCCTCGAAATTGCAGGCAAGAAAATTTCCGAAGTCCGTTTCGTAGTGAGCGGAGCAGGAGCGGCGGCAATTGCCTGTACCAGAATGTACAAGTCGCTCGGCGCAAAACCCGAAAATATTCTCATGTGCGACAGCAAAGGCGTAATTACCAAAAGCAGAACCGATTTGAACGAAGAAAAGAAAGAATTTGCCGTAGAAACTTCCCTCCGCACGCTGGAAGAAGCATTGAAAGGAAGCGACGTATTCATCGGGCTTTCCAAAGGAAACATCATGTCGCCGGAGATGCTCTTGTCCATGAATGAAAATCCCATTGTTTTCGCTTTGGCAAATCCGGAACCCGAAATCAGTTACACGCTCGCAACCGAGACCCGCAAAGATGTCATCATGGCAACAGGTCGTACCGATTTCCCCAATCAGGTGAACAATGTGCTGGGATTTCCGTACATATTCAGAGGCGCGCTTGACGTTCACGCCACCGAAATTAATGAAGAGATGAAACTCGCTGCAGCAAAGGCTTTGGCAGGATTGGCGAAAGAAAACGTTCCTGCTCAGGTTATCTTGGCGTATAATGTTAAAAGCATCAAATTCGGACGAGAATATATCATTCCCAAACCTTTCGATAACCGATTGATGACTAAAGTTTCTATGGCGGTAGCCAAAGCCGCGATAGAAAGCGGCGTAGCACGCAAAACCATCACCGATTGGAAAGCGTATGAAGAAGAACTTTTGGACAGACTGGAAGGAAGCGACGAAAAACTTATCCGCATTTTGCAGACCCGCGCAAAGGCAAATCCGCAAAAGATTCTCCTTAACAATGCCGAAGAATACACTGTGCTGAAAGCAGCGCAGATTATTGCAGACGAAGGTATTGCCTATCCGATTTTATTGGGCAAAAGATCGAAAATTGAAAATACCAAGAAAAAATACAATCTCGAATTTGACCTTCCTATTTTAGACAGAGAAGACATTGAAAACAAGGAAAAATTTGAAAAATATGCCGAATATTTGTATCAAAAACGGCAAAGACTCGGTGTAAATTCTATTTATCAAGCAAACAGACTGTTGAAAAGCCGTGACTATTACGGACCTCTCGCAGTGGAAATGGGCGAAGCGGACGCTCTGCTGACAGGCTTCTCCAAAGGGTACAAAAGCGCATTGCTTCCGATTCTGGAAACGATTGATTTACAACCTAATGTATCGAAAGCCGCCTCCGCCATGATTTTGTTTACCAAGCGGGGACCGATTTTCGTTGCAGATACTTCCGTAAATGTCAAGCCGACGGCAGAGGATTTAGTCGGCATTACGCAATTGACGGCGAATTTTGTGCGTGCGCTGGCAGTCTTCCCAAGAGTAGCGCTGCTGTCGTATGAAAATTTCTCGGACATTTCCGAGACTTCGCAGAAAGTGGCAAAGGCGGTGAAAATCCTGCACGAAACCAATCCCGACCTGATTGTGGATGGTGAAATACAGCCTGATTTTGCTTTGGACGAGCAGTTGCTCAGCGCATTTCCATTTTCCAAACTGGAAGGAAAACCTGCCAACGTGTTGATTTTTCCGGATTTAACTTCTGCCAATATCAGTTATAAACTTATCAAAGCGTTGAAATCGGCGCAGGTAGTAGGACCTGTTTTGATGGGCTTGAACCGTTCTATTCATATTATGGGAATGAGGTCAAGCGTAGAAGAAATCGTAAACTTGGCAACGTTGGCGGTACTGGATGCACAGTTGCGGAAATCATTGAACAAGTAGTAATTACGAATTGTAGCGTATTGTATGCAGCTCATATACAAAAACAAAAAACAAAAAAATTATGATTACTCATCTTTCGGGAACAGTATTTGAAATAGCTCCGTCAGGAGTGGTAATAGATTGCAACGGAGTGGGTTATTATTCGACTATCAGTTTACAGACCTACACTGCCATACACAACCAGAAACAAACGCTGTTGTATGTGCAGGAAATCATCAGGGAAGATGCTCATCTGCTTTTTGGCTTTGCGACCAAAACAGAGCGCGATTTGTTCAATTTTCTTATCAGTGTGAACGGTGTGGGACCTGCTTCTGCCGTTATGATGCTGTCTTCCATGTCAGTCGTTGAAATTTCCTCGGCGATTATCAACGGAAACAGCGCCGCTTTGCAAAAAATTAAAGGCATCGGAGCAAAAACCGCACAAAGAGTAATTATTGAATTGAGAGACAAACTCTTAACTTTTGATACGGGTGAAATTTTAACAGGAAGCACAAACAATAAAATCAAATTTGAAGCGTTATCTGCATTAGAGGTACTTGGCATTTCTAAACGAATGACAGAAAAGATTATTGACAAGATTTTGGAAGAAAATCCGGAGATCGAAGTGGAAGATTTGATAAAACAAACTCTAAAAAAACTGTAAATTTGAAGACATTTAATATAGCCCGTTGCTGTTTTGTGATATTCATGATGGCGTTTCATTCCGTCTCTTTGTTTGCACAGGAAGAAACCAATTATGCAGACAAGCTCGGCTTGGAAAATCCCGTCAAATATGAAGCCTATTATGACTATACCACAGGCAGTTACATCTTGTATCCGAAAGTAAACGGCGTAGTCGTAGGTACGCCCATTACAATGACTTCCGAAGAATACAATGATTACGTTTTGCGGGACAAACTCAGCGGATATTATCGTGAAAAGTCCCGTGCTCAGGACAATATAGCCAAAAACATCAATGAAAATAAACCCTCCTTTGAAAGGCAGGGAATCATAGCGGGCGTGCGGATTAAGTCCAAATTATTTGAAACCATTTTCGGCGGAGACAGAATCGAATTGCGCCCGACAGGCTTTGCCTCTTTTGATTTGGGCGTTATGTACCAAAAAATTGACAATCCGCAAATTCTGCCCCAAAATCGAGAAAATTTTACCATTGATTTGCGCCAGCGGATACAAATGTCGCTGAGGGGAAGCGTAGGAAAAAATCTCAATCTGAGCGTGAATTACGATACGCAAGCAGGCTTCAATTTTGAAAACCGCTTAAATCTGGCTTGGAAACCCGATTTGTTGAGCGGCGGCGAAGACCAGATTATCAAGAACATAGAGTTTGGAAATATCAATATGCCGCTGAGTACAAGTTTGCTCACAGGACCGCAGGCTTTGTTCGGAGTGAAAGGCGAGTTCCAGTTTGGGAATACCTATCTGACGACAGTTTTCTCGGAACAGCAGTCGGAGGCGCGGCAGATTACCGTACAGAACGGCGGTTTGATAAGTACTTTTAAAATTCCGATAACTGAGTACGAAGCCCATCGGCACTATTTCTTAAATCACTATTTTAGAAATAGTTACGACAAAGCGCTCCTGAATTATCCCGTCATTGATTCTCGAATTAATATTATCAAATTGGAAGTTTGGAAGATAGAAAAAGGAAATTCCAATCTGCAAAACCAAAGGTCTGTGTTGGCATTGCGCGATTTGGGCGAAACTACGCCTAACCCAATAGTTCCCATCCTTCCCGACAATTCCAATAACAACCTGTATTCAAGCGTGATAGCTTTGGGAGACGGCATCCGCGATATAGGAACGGCGCGTGTAACAATCAATAATCAATTTCTCCCCGATTACAACAGCACAATGGTGCAATATCAGGATGGAGAGAATTTCAGCGTTGCCATGAAAGCGAGGAAGTTAGACGCTTCGGAATACACTTTTAAACCTCAGCTTGGATACATTTCCCTAAACCAGACACTAGCAGACGACGACGGATTAGCGGTAGCATTCCAATATACTTATACTGACCCTGTTACAGGCGTTCAGCAAGTGAAGAAAGTCGGAGAATTTGCCGATGAAAATTCCAAAGTTTTGATTGTTAAATTATTAAAATCCGAGTCAAAAGTGAATACCGCTTCGCCCACTTGGAACTTGATGATGAAAAACATCTATCCTATGGACGCTTATCAGTTGAGTCCGGACAACTTCATTCTCAACGTTACCTATCAAGACGCATCGCAGGGAAAAATCACCTATTTGCCTGCACCCAATCTGGACAAAAAACAGTTGATAAAACTCTTGAATTGGGACAGGCTTTCCCAAAACGCCGACGCTACTTCCAACGGACAGGGAGACGGTATTTTTGACTTTATCGACGGCATTACGGTCGATGCCCAAAACGGAAAATTGATTTACACCAAAGTTGAGCCGTTCGGCAGCTATCTCGTTTCCGTGCTGGATACGCTGGCTCACCCTGAAAATAAAATATACATTTTCGACAAGTTGTACAACTCGCAGAAAAGCGAGGCTATATCAGACCCTTTGGCGCACCGATACAACATGGAAGGGCGTTTTAAAGGAACAGTCGGAAACGGCATTTCGCTGGGTGCATACAACGTACCCCGCGGTTCGGTCAAAGTTACCGCTAACGGTCAGGCATTGACCGAAGGAGCAGATTATGTTGTTGATTATCAGATGGGAACAGTAACTATTCTCAACGAAAATTATAAAAATTCCCAAGTTCCGATTAATATCAGCCTTGAAAATCAAGAAGCATTCAGTATGCAGAAAAAACGATTTATGGGCTTGAATGTAGAACACAAATTCAGCCAAGATTTTGTTATAGGAGCAACTTATTTAAACTACAAGGAACGCCCTCTGACACAGAAAGTTCAGTATGGAGCAGAAGCCGTAAACAATTCTATGGTCGGCTTCAATATCATGTACAATAAAGAAGTTCCGTTTTTGACAAAACTGGCAAATTGGATTCCCGGCGTGAAGACCGAAGCGCCGTCTAATTTGAGTTTAAAATTAGAAGGCGCAGCCTTGATTCCGGGCGAAAACAACGCTACCGACGGGCAGTCTTACATTGACGATTTTGAAACAGCTTCAAGCAAAATCAGTTTGAAAGACCCAAATTATTGGGGTTTGGCAAGCATGCCTGAAAAAAACAACGATGCCATTGATCCCGAATTTAAATTCGGAAAACTGAATGACGACTTACAAAGCGGCTACGGCAGAGGTTTGATGAGTTGGTACAATATTGACCCGAGATTTTACGGAATAGGCGGCGGACAGCCGAGCGGCGTGGACAACCAAGCACGATCGCTCAACCTGCAAAGACGTGTGCTGAACAGCGAACTTTTCACTCAAAGAGACTACATCGCGGGCGAACAGTTGTACATGAACACTTTTGACGTATCTTTCTATCCGTCGGAAAGAGGACCTTACAATTTCAATTCTTCGGGAGAAAATCCGAAAGACCGCTGGGGAGGAATCATGCGTGCGATTAACGTTACCAATTTCTCGCAGTCGAACATAGAATATGTGGAATTTTGGATGATGGACCCTTACGCAGACAACAATGGCGCTTCTTTGGGGGCTAATCCTCAGTTGTTGATACAGTTAGGAAACGTTTCCGAAGATGTGTTGAAAGACGGAAAGCTATTCTACGAAAACGGACTTCCCAATAATGCAGAAACAAACGAAACTACAGAAAGCAACTGGGGAAGACAGCCGAAAAACTTCCCGCTGGTTTATGCTTTCAATGCAGACGGAGACAGTAGAAAACAACAAGACGTAGGCTACGACGGTTTGGGCAACGAAGATGAAATCTCGTTCTTTCCGAATTTTTCCGGTTACCTCAATCCGGTTACAGGAATAAACGACCCCGCGGCGGACGATTTTGTTTTCTACATGGGCGATTTTTGGGATTCTTCTTCCCAATACAAAAGTTCCATTGTCGATCGCTACAAATATTTCAGAAACCCCGAAGGAAACTCGCCCGCAGGAACCACCAATGCCGCAACTTCCGTTCCTGATGCGGAAGACATCAACCGCGACTACAATTTAGACCAAAACGAAGACTATAACCAGTACAGAATCAGCCTTACCTCTGCCGATTTGTCCAAAGTGGGCGGAGAAGGCAGTTTCGTGGCAGACAAGAAAACAGTGCAGGTAACTCTCGCCAACGGAAAAAAAGGCAATACCACTTGGTATCTGGTGCGGATTCCTGTCAGAAAATATGAATCGGGTTCGGACGACATTTTGAATAATGTCCGTTTCATCAGAATGTTGATGAAAGGTTTTGATAAAACCGCCACGTTGCGTTTTGCTACTTTCGATCTGGTGCGCAGTGAATGGAGGCTGTACGACCGCACGATTGCTTCCAATGCTTCTCTGGCAGAAGAAACAGAGGGGCAAAGCCTGAAAATACCTGTGGATAACCTGATTTTAAGTTCCGTAAACCTCGAAGAAAATTCTACTTCCACACCGCCGTATGTGATGCCTCCGGGCGTTGAAAGAGAAAAGATGGCAGGCGCAACCGGTACGCAACTGCAAAATGAGGCTTCCTTAAAATTGGAAGTTCACAGACTGAAAGACGATGAGCCGAGAGCCATCTACAAAAATATGGAGATGGACATGAGGCGGTATAAAAAACTGTCAATGTTCATTCACGCAGAAAATTTGGACACGCCGACTTCCGGTGATTTAGACAAAAACACCAAGTTTTTCATCAGATTGGGGAACGATTTGTCAGACAACTATTACGAATACGAAATTTCTTTAAAATATACGCCGAACACCGCCACCTCTGCTACGGATATTTGGCCTATTGAAAATACCATTGATTTGGATTTAAACGATTTGGTTAAAGCAAAAGCGGAAAAGGACAAAGTTGAAGGCTATTCGAGCCCGAACCGCTTTAAAAGCACCATTACAGGCGGTGATGAAAATAAAGCGATTTATGTCAGAGGTCGTCCGTCTATCGGAAACGTAACAACCATTATGATGGGTGTGAGAAACAATGTCAGAGGAACTGCCGATAAAAATCTCATTTTATGGCTCGACGAACTGCGGCTGAGCGGCATCGACAACGAAAACGGTTATGCAGCTGTGGGAAGTCTGAATTTTAATCTTGCTGATTTCGCAGATGTTTCTGTCACAGGAAGATACCAATCTGTAGGTTTTGGAGCTATTGACAGCAGACCGAGCGAACGGACACAAGACGAAACCAAAGAATATGTGGTCAATGCTGCCGTAAATTTAGACAAAACTCTGCCTGCAAAATGGGGCATGAGAATCCCTGTAAATGTAGGGATTGCAGAAAGTTTTATCGACCCTAAGTACAATCCGTTGGACAATGATGTGGAATTTAAAAATGATCCGAGAAAAGAAGAATTGAAAAAAATCGTGCGCACCTACTCCGTGCAGCGCAATTTTTCCGTGAACAATCTGCGTAAGGAACGGACTTCAGGTAAAAAGCCGAAATTTTACGATGTGGAAAATTTAACAGCATCGTTTATGTATTCAACGAATTATTACAGAGATATTTACACTACATATAATTTGCGACAGCAGTTGCAGGCTTCGTTAGATTACAATTTTTCTCCACAAGGGAAATATTACCAGCCGTTTGCCAAATGGAGTGCAGTGCAGGATACGAGCCGTTTCTCGAAGTTCTTGCGCTGGGTGAAAGAGTTTAACGTAAATCCTGTCCCAACGCGGATTTCTTTCCGCGCAGACATTCTCAGAATTTACAACGAGTTTGAATACAGAGATATAGAAGCCTATTTGAACGGCGTGTCGAGCAGTTCCATGCCGATTTATTCCAACAATTTCGTTTTCGGCTGGCAGTACAACATCGGTTTCAATCTGACCCGCTCGCTGAAAATTGATTATTCCAGTGCCACAAGAACGATTGTGGACGAAATGGGAACTGCCAATTTCGCACCGGATAACCAAATGATTTGGGGCAATTTATTCAAAATCGGAAGACCGATTAATTACACGCAGCGGTTGCAACTCAATTACAAAGTTCCAATTCACCTGCTTCCGTATCTGGACTTTACATCTTTGGAAGTCGGTTATACGGGACAATACGACTGGCAGGCAAGCTCGACTTACATGACAGGCTACGTCAATCCTGAAACTTCTACTTCGACAGGCTTGGGAAATACAGCGCAAAACTCTCAGATTATCAATGTTATGGGAAATGCTGATTTCACCAAGTTTTATGAATATTTTAAAAGCCACAAAAAATTTGAAGAAAGAAGATCTAAACGCCAACGCGAAAGCGACTCGCTGACAAGAGCTTACGAAGCAAATTCTCAACTGAAAAGACCAAAAGCATTTAAATGGTACACGCTTAAAAATCACTATAAACCCACAGATTACCTTTGGATGATTTTGAGCAGCATCAAACGCGGACAGTTCCAATATGCCCAAAACAGAGGAATGATGCTTCCGGGATTTTTGTCAGAACCAAATTTCTTCGGAGTAGGCAGTTACAACGGTTCAACCCAGGCGCCGACTATCGGCTTCTTGTTTGGTTCTCAGTTTGATATAAGAAACAAAGCCATTACCGAAGGCTGGGTTTCTCCCGACCCGATGATGCTGAATCCGTTTATGAGAACGAAAAACGAACAAATGACAGGCAACATTCAATTAGAGCCGATAAACCAGCTTCATATTGATTTGGATTTTATGAAAAACAGTCAGGAAACGCTTTTACAGCAAGGGTACAACTTGCGTCAATACGATGCAGCTACCCATACCTACCTCAATGCGCCAAGCAGTCCGAGACCGTTTGAAAACAAGTCGGCATTGTTCAGTTCATCTGTGATTTCTATTAAAACCTCGTTTAAGTCGCCGGATGATATTTATAATCAGATGATTGCAAATTCCTATCTGTTTTCGCAAAGAGTAGCGCTGGCTCAAGGACAGCCAATTAACGTCAAAGACCCTAACGACGGAAACTACGTGCTGGGCTACAACTTGACTAACTCCGAAGTGCTGATTCCGTCTTTTGTTTCGGCGTTCACAGGAAAAAATCCCGACAAGCAAGAATTGGGCTACAAGCGCGGTTTTCCGCTTCCAAACTGGAAAATTTCTTACGGAGGTTTGAAGAGTATTCCGTTTATTAATTATCTGTTCAAAGACATCAGAATCAATCACGCTTACGTTTCAACCTACACAGTGAACGGCGTGCAGTCTAATATGAGCTACTATTCTGCACTGACAGGCGACCCGTCAGACCCGAACTATTCTTGGTACGACCTGAACAACAACCGCTACAACTATTATTCTTACGGAAATGTGGTTATGGCAGAAGGTTTTGCGCCGCTTATCGGTGTGGAGATGACCTTGCGAAACAATATGCAGCTCAAACTGGCATACAACAAAGACAGAATTTCAAGCCTGAGTTTGACCAATTACACCTTGCAGGACGATTACGGCAATGAGCTGGTCGCAGGTTTAGGCTATCTGCTGAAAGATGTAAAAATGAAAATGCGGTATCGCGGCAGAGTCAGAACTTTGACAGGAGATTTGAATCTTCGCGGAGACGTTTCCCTGCGGGACAACCAAACAACTATCAGACGGTTGATAGAGCGCGATTCCGAAGTTACGGGTGGACAAAATGTGCTTTCGTTGAAATTTTCAGCAGACTACAATTTCACACAAAATTTCAACCTCAAGTTTTTCTATGAACAGATGGTTACCAAATACAAAATTTCGACGGCTTATCCGCTTTCCACAATCAGAGCGGGATTGAGCGCTACCTTTACATTTGGAAATTAATAGTATATTTGCACATAATTAACTAAAAAAATTAAACAACAAATGAGTATTCCTTCTGATTTGCTGTACAGCACAGAACATGAGTGGGTTAGAATAGAAACCAATATCGCTTGCATCGGTATTACCGATTTTGCGCAAAAAGAACTTGGAGACATCGTTTTCCTTGATGTAGATACCGTAAACGAAACACTCAACGCCGGCGAAGTGTTTGGAACTGTGGAAGCCGTAAAAACCGTTTCCGATTTATTTATGCCTGTCGGCGGAAAAATCGTGGAACTCAATTCGGCGTTGGAATCCGCTCCCGATTTGGTAAATTCCGACCCTTACGGGGAAGGCTGGATTATCAAAATAGAACTCGATGGCAAGGTTGATACAAACGGACTGTTAGATGCAAAAAGATATAAGGAATTGGTTGGATAACTCCATTATGAGTCTTAAATCACTGTTTTTCACATATTTATCCTTTCTCACTTGGCTATTGCTCAAGCCGGGCGTAAGCGAATTTGAACAGAAATATTTAGACTTTGCACTTTTCAATGACAAGACTGCGCACACAGGCACTTTTGGACTTTTGACAGTGCTGGGTATTTTTGCCTTTCCCCGAATGCAAAGGTATTTGCTGGTGCTGATTTTCACTCTTTACGGCGTGATTATAGAATACATTCAGCGGGAAGTCGGCAGAGATTTTGACTATTTCGACATGCTTGCTGATTTCTTCGGCTGCGTGCTGGGAGCATTTTTTATTTGGATTTTGCTGAGGATAAAATATTAGTCAAAGTCTTTTCTATCAATCATATACAATTTCGGGGCGGCATAAAAAATAGAGTATTTAAATTCTTCTCCCGTAACGTAAATTTTATCCTGCGTTACGGCAATTCCCTCAACCTGAGCAATGGACGGCGTAAATCCGATGAAAGTTTTTTGAGCTTGACCATTGAAAAATTTTCCGTCCAAAAAATGAGAAAATTTCCAGATGAAAGCAAAAGTTTCTTTGGTATAGCCGATCATATATAGCTCATTATCAAATATATCTGCTCCTGTTATCACGCATTCGGTATTAAAGGTTTCAATTTTTCTCGCAATTTTCGGACTTTCATTGGAACTCAAATCCAGCTGATAATGAGTGGTTTGGTTATTTCCCCACTGTTTGGTGAAAATGTGCAGATTTTCAGCGTAATAGACAAAAGCCTCGCAATCAAAGTTGGTGGTCAGGTAGTCTTTGTTGCTGAAATCGGTTTGGTCTTCAAAAATAAAAGGAATTTTATTAAAAACATCAAGGCTAACCTCATTATTTACAGTGTCTTTTGGGAGTATCAAACTGTAAATCGTCAAATCTTTGCGGTTGCCGAGATTATTCCCAAAATCGCCGATAAAAATCGTATCACCTTTACGTGCAATTTCCTCCCAATCAATGTTTTTAGCGTTTTTGACTTTCAACGTTTGGAGAATATCGCCCGTTTCGGCATTCAATTTGTAAATTTCAGGTTTGTTGTCGCTATCATTGAAAGTGTATAAAAATCCTTGATAAAATTCCACCCCCGAAGTCTCGTTAATCTCTTGTTGCAGAGTAACTTGATGTGGGTATTCTGACAAATCCAATATATCTGTTTGATTTTGTGCAAAGGCAAAACTCCCAATAAACAAAAATGTTGAAACGAGTTTTTTCATGAATTATTTTCTTCAAATATAGGGTTTTTAATTTGTATTCCGATGATTTTATCAGGCTGATCAGAACAACGCAGATTCAATTATTATATGTACTTTTGTGCAAGATTAAAGTTTTTAAAATGGAATTAAAGACAGACTTATATTTAGGAGATTGCCGGAAAGAATTAAAGAAAATTTCCGACAATTCGGTGGATTTGATAGTCACTTCGCCGCCTTATGCCGACCAGCGA
>JAITOO010000147.1 GCA_031289875.1 Flavobacteriaceae bacterium | reverse complement strand
CCGGAACGTTATGCGAAATGGCGGCTAAAATTTATTGGAAAATTATGAAGAATAATGGATAAAAGGTATTGCAAAAATAATGTTTATGTAGAATTATTCTGATAGTTTTATAGCCCAAATGAATTGAAATGTAAGAAACAACAATACAAGAATTTGATTTTGCTCTAATCAATGAGTATTTTGTCGGCTTGGAAAGGCAGGGACCTGGTAGTGCCGAAGTTACCATTAAGGCATTAGATTTTATTGGCAATCTTTCTGAAAAATCACGAATTGCTGATTTGGGTTGCGGCACAGGCGGACAAACGATGGTTTTGGCACAAAATGCCAAAGGACACATTACCGCACTTGATCTTTTCGCAGGATCTATTGAAAAACTTAATATAACTGCCGAAAAACTTGGTTTACAGAATAGGGTAAAAGGCATTGTCGGTTCAATGGATAATTTACCGTTTCAGAATGCTGAATTTGATCTTATATGGTCTGAAGGGGCTATTGCCAATATAGGTTTTGAAAAAGGCTTAAATTATTGGAAAGGCTTTCTCAAAAAAGGCGGTTATATTGCCGTAACATATGAGTCATGGTTTACCGGTGAGCGTCCCGCTGAAATTGAAAAATGGTGGGTTGATGCGGTTCCTGAAATTGGCGCAATAGGGCATAATATTTCAATAATGCAAAAAGCAGGTTATGTTCCTGTTGCCGCATTTACGTTGTCTGAAAACTGTTGGATAGATAATTATTTTATTCCGCAAAAAGCCCGACAGGAAGAATTTTTGAAAAAACATACAGGGGATAAAACCGTAGAGGTGTTTATTGAATATATGAGACATGAGGCGGAGTTGTATTCAAAATATAAACAGTATTATGGATATGTATTTTATATTGGAAAGAAAATATAATAAAATATAAAATGGTGTACGCCGCCACTTCGCATAACAGGACTGTATATGCTTCGCCGCAGTAGCGGATCGGGCTACGCCGGAACGTTATGCGCCATTTTTTGGCCACCGCGCAACCTGATATATTAGAGTAATCCGAAATCCCGCAAGAAAAAAACCGCAAATTTTCAAGAGACAGAGGGCGTCCGTGTCCGCCGATTCGGAAAAAAACAAAAAATCATAAAGGATTGTATTACTCCCCTTGACAAAGGGAAAAATTTAGGACATAATGTCCTAAATAGTACCCCCGGGAGAGCATAATGAGTGGAAATAATTCAGTACTGCTTCTAAAAAAGGCAAGAACAAGGTATACTCAGCAAGAAATTGCAAAAAAAATCGGTGTAAATGTACGGACTATCAGAAGATGGGAAGTTCACTCGCCTCCGCCGCCTGATTATATTGCGGAAGCCCTTCAACAACGAGTTTTAAACTTGTCAGCTTTTTCAACTCCAAATACAGACCTTTTTTCCTTTATTGACTTATTCGCCGGCATCGGCGGCATACGACAAGGTTTTGAAAAGCAAGGGGGAAAGTGCGTTTTTACTTCGGAATGGAATCCCTTTGCCAATAAAACATACCTCGAAAATTTCCCTTTAGTTGACGGTCACCAATTCATTGGTGATATAACCAAAGTCGATGAAACCGATATACCGGATCATGATGTTTTATTGGCAGGTTTTCCTTGTCAGCCGTTCAGCATTGCCGGCGTATCGAAAAAAAATGCCTTGGGCCGTCCCCACGGGTTTGAATGCACGACACAGGGGACGCTCTTTTTTGATGTAGCCCGAATAATCGCGGCAAAAAGGCCGAAGGCTTTTTTGCTTGAAAACGTCAGAAATCTTGTTTCACACGACAAGGGAAATACATTCAAAGTTATACTTGAAACACTGGAAACAGAGCTTGGCTATAAGGTTTTTCACAAAATTATGGACGGCCAGCATTTTGTTCCACAACACCGTGAAAGAATTATCATTTTGGGGTTCCGTGAAAATATAGCACATAACCCTTTTGATGATTTATGCTTGCCGGGAAAAAATGCAATAAAACTTTCCTCAATCTTACACCCGCAGGACGGCTCTGAAAAACCTGAACCGCCTTTTACTACCGGTGAAAATGCAACAGTAAATCCCAAATATACGCTTACTCCCCATTTGTGGGAATATCTGCAAAACTACGCTGAAAAGCATCGTCAGGCAGGAAATGGTTTTGGTTTTGGACTTGTTACAGAAAATGATATAGCGCGGACATTATCTGCCAGATACTATAAAGATGGATCGGAAATACTTATTGACCAAGGTCCGAAAAAAAGGCCGAGGAGATTAACGCCAAGAGAATGTGCCCGTCTCATGGGGTTTGACGATAGTTTTATTATCCCTGTAAGTGATACGCAGGCATACAGACAATTTGGAAATAGTGTAGTTGTTCCAATGATTGCGGAAGTTGCGCGGGTTTTTATAAAAAATCTTATGGATTAGCCAGACATGGTTGGCCGATGATGGTGGTTTTTTGGAGGTTTCAATATGAAGAATGGTTTTTTATCGCAGTATTTTGACGGCGTTGCTGCAAAAATTCTCAGCCAAGTTGAGGCAAATTTGGAAGTTTCGCATCAGCACGAATTCAATGGTGTAAGAGACTTGTGCGCGATTCTCGGAAGACCATCAGGCACGGTTATATATAATGGACGATTTATATACTTTACTGATTCTGATGATGAACCATTGACAGAAGATGGTAATTTATCATGGTATGACTCAAGGGTAAACCAGCAACATAGAAGTGCTGAATACAGATTGTATTTTAAAGGCAATACGGTCATGCAGTTGGCAAATCCGGGCGACATTTTAATCATTGCAAAAACAAGAAACAAAATGGAACTTCTTGTGTTGGTTGCAGAAAGAGACACGACCATCGCTTCGCAGTTATTGTGGCTTTTTGATTTTTCATCATTTGAGCACCCTGGATTTTCAGTGCGGGAAGAACTGGAAACAGAGCAGGACAGGATCGCTTTTGCATCCCGTATAATACTTGAAAATATCGGAATTGAAGTAGAAATAAGTGAAGAAAACTACTTGGACGCTATGCTGAGTAAATTCAAAGGCGTTTTCCCAACGACAAGGGAATTTTCCGAATATGCAAGAAAAACACTTGGTAACGACATTGATTTCACTTCAGATTACGACAGTGTATTAATGACCTGTTATGAACGGGAGGAGATACTTTTCAGGACGCTGGAAAAACATATTGTGGCAGAACGTTTGAGCAGGGGTTTTGTCGGAGGTGACGGCAATATTGATGTCGACGATTTTTTTTCAGTTTTCAAAATCAGCACAAAACAGGCGAAAAAGCAGGGCCGGGCTTGCCTTGGAAAATCATCTGGAATTCATTCTTAAACAAAACAAAATCAAATATGACAGGACACCGGAAACTGAACGAAAGGCAAAACCGGATTTTCTGTTTCCGGGAATAAAGGAATACAAAGATAAAATATTTCAGAGTATACACCTTTCAATGCTTGGCGTAAAAACTACCTGCAAAGACCGCTGGCGTCAGGTGCTTTCAGAAGCGGACAGAATAGAAACCAAACATATTTTAACTCTTGAATCCGCAATAAGTGTAAATCAAACGGATGAAATGAAAGGCCTTTTTGTGCAGCTGGTTGTTCCTCATAAGATACATGATACATTCAAACCGGAGCAGAAAAGATGGCTCTTTAGTGTAGTGGATTTCATTAATCTCGTAAAAGAAAAACAAAAAGGCCTGTAGCTTTTCCGTTCCTTTTTGTAAAAATTAGACGTTACCTGGTAATACTGCGCATCCGTGCGCAACGGCTTCGTAGCCGCCTAACAGCGGCGCGGTTTTTTTCTTGCTCAGGGCAACCAAGATAACGGGGTATAGTTAGAAGGCCAAAAAACAGCACATAACGCGAATAGGTTTACGACGTTTTTTGCGCCGCTAATGAGCGTTTGCGAAAGCAAATGCGCGGCGCAAAAATGTGTCTGGAGTGAGCGTGGGAATGGAGCGAAGCGCAATGACCTAGCGAACGGAAGACCAAGCCCGCTA
>JAITOO010000055.1 GCA_031289875.1 Flavobacteriaceae bacterium | reverse complement strand
AAAATCTTATGAAATTTACATACACTGAAAAAAAAGACACTCGCAGCGGGTTTGGAGCAGGACTTGCAGAACTTGCAGACACCAACCCTAACGTAGTAGCGCTTTGCGCTGATCTTATCGGTTCGCTCAAAATGGAAAAATTCATTGAAAAAGCGCCCGAAAGATTTTTCCAAGTCGGCATTGCGGAAGCCAACATGACAGGCATCGCCGCAGGTTTGACCATCGGCGGAAAAATCCCGTTTACGGGTACTTTCGCCGAATTTGCCACAGGAAGGGTTTACGACCAAATCCGCCAATCTGTGGCGTATTCAAACAAAAACGTGAAAATCGCCGCTTCCCATGCAGGTTTGACCTTAGGCGAAGACGGCGCAACGCACCAAGCCCTCGAAGACATCGGCATGATGAAAATGTTGCCCGGAATGGTCGTCATCAATCCGTGCGATTACAACCAGACGAAAGCCGCCACCATCGCCGCCGCCGAGTACAAAGGTCCCGTTTATCTGCGTTTCGGTCGCCCGACTGTACCGGTTTTCACTCCTGAAAATCAGAAATTTGAAATCGGAAAAGGAATCTTATTGCAAGAAGGTACAGACGTTACGATTGTTGCCACAGGTCATCTCGTATGGGAATCGCTTCTCGCCGCTGATGAATTGGAAAAGGAAGGTATCTCTTGCGAGGTAATTAACATCCATACAATCAAGCCGTTAGATGAAGAAATTATTCTTAACTCCGTAAAGAAAACGGGTAAAATCGTTACCGCTGAAGAACATAATATCATCGGAGGTTTAGGCGAGAGCGTTTCAAGGCTCTTGACCGAAAAATATCCTGTGAAACAAGGTTTTGTAGCTGTGATGGATACTTTCGGCGAAAGCGGAAAACCTGCTGATTTAATGCACAAGTACGGCATAGATTCGGAAGGAGTGATTAGAAAAGTGAAGGAACTTTTAGGCAAATAAAATATAGGCATAAGCGTTTAGGTCGCTGTAACAAATATTTTCAGACAGACGAAGATTGTTCTCGTTACATATCAGATTATCAAGTGTCTTCTGAGATACCATACTGTTGTAAACACTGTGGATGCGTATAACGACCTGAACACTTATACTTATTAGTTATTTTGTGAAGTTAATTGGGGACTGCAAATTTTCATAACTGTCAATGTCGGCTTTCAACGAACCGACCGCCAATTCGGCTTTTATTTGAATGGGAACATGATTGTCGTCGTCGGTAACCCACATCGTAACGCTTTCCTGCTCCTTAAAAACCCTGCCGGAAAGAACGTAAGGTCTTATTTTCAAACACTTTACCGTCCCAAACGAAGTTTTCTTATTTTCTCTTCCCAAAATTTTCAGTCTGAAATTCAGCGTTTCATTGTCCATAAAAATATTAAGATTAATGAAATCTCCCGCTTGATATTTGTCCGTATTCATATTCCGCAGGTAATAAAATGCGGAAATCATATCGTGCATCTGTCCACTGAAAGTATAATATTTTGTCGTTTTGTCCTTGTTGTTCGTATAGGCTATCTTCTTGTCAATCTGGTCAATAATCATAGTCTGGTCGCGGGAATAAGACCCTTCCTGAATTTTTCTGATAAACTTGCAAGACAACAGCGTGGACTTGTCCATATACGTTTCGTAGCGGTCTTGAACTTTGAAAAAAACTTTTACTGCGCCTGTGGAATAGCCCTGCCCTACCACATGATAGGCAGGGGAACCATTGTAAGTGGTTTCATTAGTGTTAAGCGTGGCGTAGCCTGCATTCAGTATGCCGTAATGGACACGGTATTTCAAATATTCGCCGTTTTTGAACTGTCCTGCCTGACCTCCCTGTCCAGCCGAAATCAAAAAAAAGATAGCAATGATAAATATAACTAAACCTAAAAAATTTTTCATCTTTCTAATTTTTTCAATCTATGAAAGATTTTTTATTTTCTCTCACAAATTTGACAAGTTTAACCTACGCATAAGCAAACTTATTGCCAAAGTTTTTTTTCGGCAAAAGATTAAACGCTCACTACTTCTTTTATTTCAGGGACGTATTTTTTGACGGTAGCTTCCACTCCTAATTTCAGAGTGCTGAGGTTGATGGAGCAATTGGAACATGCGCCGATAAGCCTCACCCATACTTTTCCGTCTTTCACTTCGACAAGTTCGATGTCTCCGCCATCGGAAATCAAAAACGGTCGGATTTCTTCCAGCGCCATTTTTATTTTTTCTATTGTTTGGTCTTCCATAACTTCTTATATTTTATTGAGTTGAGCAGCCCGCCATAGTCGTGATCCTCACCACTTCTGTCGGAGGAAGGCTCTCGTTTCTTTTAATCAGACTTTCAATCATTCTTTTGCAAATATCTGAATATATGCCATATACTATTCCGTCCTCCTGCATCACAGCAGGTCTGCCAAAGTCAGAGGCTTCTCTTATGGACTGAATGATAGGAACTTCGCCTAAAAACGGAATGTCCAGCGTATCCGCCAAGCGTCTTGCTCCTTTTTTTCCGAAGATATAGTATTTATTTTCAGGGAGTTCCTTTGGAGTGAAATAGGACATGTTTTCAATCAACCCTAAAACAGGCACGTTGATTTCGGGCATTTGAAACATTCCTACGCCTTTTTTCACGTCTGCCAGCGCAATTTGTTGCGGCGTACTGACAATGATTGCACCTGTAACCGGAACTTCCTGAACGATAGACAGATGAATATCGCCTGTTCCGGGAGGCAAATCCAAAATCAAAAAATCCAGTTCACCCCAATGGGCATCGTGCAGAAGTTGGTGAATCGCTTTGGAAGCCATTGCGCCGCGCCACACCACTGCCTGATTTGTACCCGCAAAAAATCCGAGCGAAAGCAGTTTTACACCGTAGCTTTCCACCGGCTGCATCAAGTCTTTGCCGTCGATGTGAACGGACGACGGTTTGGCAGAAATTACGTCAAACATCGTTGGAATGGACGGTCCGTAAATGTCTGCATCAAGCAGACCTACGTTGAAGCCCATTTTGGTCAGCGTAATCGCCATATTCGAGGCAATCGTCGATTTTCCGACACCGCCTTTTCCTGAGGCAATCGCAATGATATTTTTAATTTTGGGAATGGCGTTTCCTTTGATTTTTGGTTTTTCCTGTGTTTCTACAATGAGATTGAGTTTCAGTTCGATCCTGTCGCCGAATTTCTGTTTAAATGCTTCGTGCATAGCAATTTCCATGCGTTTTCTTTCGTGCAGGGCAGGCGAATGTGAAAGCATGTCAATCATCACCTTGTTTCCCATGATTTGGATATTGCTCACCAAGTCATCAACTTCAATTTCTTTTAAATATTGGTTTATTTCTTCTTTGTTTATCATTGAACAGATGAAATTTTTTTAGTTTTTTACAAATTTAGCAATCTCGTCTGATTAATAAAATTCTTTTTTGGAAAGATTATAAATAATTTGATTAAACAAAGGATTAACCTTCTGTATAACATGACTTTACCTTCTATAAAAAAATGACTACTAAATGTTTTACCTACCGGCTGTTTAATTCCCCTCCTTTGGAGGGGCAGGGGGTGGTTATTTCCACGAGGTGGGTGGTTACTGCAAATCAACCACCCCGCCCTGCGGACACCCCTCCAAAGGAGGGGAATTAGTTGCGGTTATGAAAATTAAGCCCATTCGGGCTATTTAGTCGTAACATTGAGTATTCATTCTAAAAAATAAAAAAACAGCAGAAAAACTTGTGAAATTTCTGCTGAAATTTTAATTATTCAATAAATCGCTGTTAATCAATCATTTATTAAATAAATGATTGATTATGTCCGCATAGCGTTTTTCGATAACTTTCCTCTTGACTTTCAAAGTTGGAGACATGATTCCGTTTTCGACTGTCCATTCATCGGAAATCAGATGATAACGTTTCACTTTTTCATAATCAGCAAAAGATTCATTTTGCGTTTTTACAATTTTCTTGTACAATTTGACCACTTCGGGCTGTTCTATGACTTCTTCTCTACTTGTAAAAGGGATGTTTCGATTTTTGCACCACGACTGCAAGTATTCAAAATCGGGAACTATCAACGCTGCTGCAAACTGTCTGTTTTCTCCCAGAACTACCACAGTTTCAATGAAAAGCGATTCGGAAAATTTATTTTCAATCAACTCAGGATTAACGTATTTGCCAAACGAAGTTTTGAACAAGCTTTTCAAACGTCCTGTAATTTTCAACTGCCCTTGCGGAGTAAATTCGCCCAAATCGCCGGTGTGAAACCAGCCGTCTTTGTCGATGACCTGCGCAGTGAGTTCCGGCGCTTTGTAGTAGCCGAGCATCACGTTGTGTCCCCGACAGGCAATTTCTCCTTCGTTCGTAATTCTTACCTCAGTACCCGGAAGCGGAAGCCCGACTGTGCCAAGTTTCCAACCGTTTTCAATTCTCTGAGTTACAGCAATTACAGGAGATGTTTCACTGAGACCGTAACCTTCAAAAATGTTCATTCCAATTCCGGTAAAAAATGCCGCTATGTGGAGTTGAATCGCCGAGCCGCCTGAAACAACCACGTCGAAATTGCCGCCAATAGCTTTTCTCCATTTGGAATAGACCAATTTATCAGCAATTTTATGCTGCAATTTGTACCAGCAACTTCGGTTTTCCAGTTTGTATTTGGTTGCCAAGTAAAACGCCCAATAATACAGTTGTTTTTGAGGAAAAGAAATATCTTTTCCGGCTACATACAGTTTGTCGTAAATTTTTTCCAGCAGTCTCGGAACGCAGGTCATCATGTTTGGATTGATTTCCTTGATATTTTCTGCGATAGTTCCCAGATTTTCAGCATAATATACCGACATTCCTCGATATTGGTAGAGATAGACCAGCATACGTTCATAGGCATGGCACAACGGCAGGAAACTGAGTGCGGTTACGTTCCAGTCCAACGGAATGTATGCCAAAGTTTTCACGTTTCCTAAAATGTTGCTGTGAGAAAGCATCACGCCTTTCGGCAGTCCTGTTGTTCCCGAAGTGTAAATAATGGTCGCCATATCGCCTCCTTTAATAGCATTTTTCAGCTCTTTAAGTTTCTCGGGCTGAGGATTTTGTCTGCCCAAATCCATGATGTGCTGCAACGTTTTATACTCATCGCCCTGCTCAAAAAAGGTGTAAATCTCGCGCAGGTTTTTCATTTCTCCGAAAATAGGTTTGAGTTTTTGGCTGAGTGCACGTCCCTCAAAAACAATCATATTCATTTCGGTATGATTGAGAATATGTTTGTAATCTTCCTGGCTGATAGTCGGATAGACAGGAACGGAGATTGCTCCGATTTGCATCACGGCGAAGTCAAGCATATTCCATTCAGGATGGTTGCTTCCGACAATCCCTACTTTGTCTTTAGGCTGAATACCCAGCGCTAACAACCCGTAACTCAAATCGTTAGTCATCTCTACATATTCCTGAATGCTGAACCTGACCCACTGTTTGTTTCGTTTGCAAGCCAAAGCTGCATCCTGATTGGGGTACTTCTCCAAATAATTATCCAAAATATCGAACAACCGCGTTACTTCCATAGTTTTTTTGTAATTATAAAATTTAAAAAACATTCCCAACTGCTTGTTTATGAGTGAAATCCTTGTCAAACTCAGCAAGAAAAGGGATAATTAATTGTGAGCAAATGTACACAATAATCAATATAAAAACAAGAAATTCCTATATCTTAAACTTAGGTTGATTAAAGCCTGTTTAGCCATGCTTTAAAAAAAAACATGAAATTTACTGCCGTAAAAAGCATATTATCTATGCTCAATTTTCTACTTTTGCAACTTAATTTGTTTAATCAAAACGAGATGATACGAAAAGTAATTTTTTTAGGATTCTTTTGCATGGGAATCCTTTTCCTCAGCGCTCAAAACGATCAAAACCAGCACAGCATGATACAGCAGCCCGAATGGACAAAAAATGTGGTCATTTACCAAGTCAATACGCGGCAGTTTTCCGCATCAGGAAAATTTTCCGAGGTTACCGCCCAACTTCCCCGCTTGAAAGACTTGGGCGTTGATATCGTATGGCTTATGCCTATTCACCCTATCGGAGAGAAAAATCGAAAAGGCAAGTTGGGAAGTCCTTATGCCGTCCGCGATTACAAAGCGGTGAACCCTGAGCTCGGCACATTGGACGATTTGAAACAATTGGTGAATACCGCCCATTCTCTCGGCATGAAAGTCATTTTGGACTGGGTTGCCAACCACACTTCTTGGGACAATGTCTGGCTGAAAGACCATTTGGATTACTACACCTCTGATGCTCAGGGTAATCGACCGATTATAACTTTGAGCGAAGATAATAAAACCCCGACCGATTGGGACGACACGGCAGACTTGGATTATTCCAATCCGAAACTGCATACGGCAATGATTGACGCCTTGCAATACTGGCTGAAAGAGGCTGACATTGACGGCTTCCGCTGCGATGTTGCCTGCTTCATTCCCGTTGATTTTTGGGTACAGGCTCGAAAATCTTTGGAAGAAATCAAACCCGTATTTATGCTTGCAGAATGCGATTATCCTTATATATATCAAGCATTTAACCTGTCTTACGGCTGGAAATTCTACGACCTGATGGTGAATATTCAAAAAGGGAAAAGTTCCTTGAAAGACATACAAACCTATTTGGACGTTACCAATAAGGCATTCAGTTCTAATGACTTAATCATGTACTTCACGACCAATCACGATAAAAATACTTGGGAAGGTACAGACAAAGAACTTTACGACAACAATGCAGACAATTTTGCCATTTTGACCTACTCTTTGGGCGGTATACCGTTGATTTACAACGGTCAAGAAAGCGGTTTGGATAAACGTTTGGACTTTTTCGAACACGACCCGATAGATTGGGAAAATTATTCAAAAACAGACTTTTACAAAACGCTGATTTCTTTGTACAAAAGCAATCCTGCATTGTGGAACGGCATTTACAGAGGCGAAATTAAAATCCTCGAAGCTCCCGAAAAACCCGGACTTTTCATCTACACCGTAACCAAAAACAAAAATACGGTAACGGTGGTGCAAAATTATTCAAACGTGCCTATCGCCGTGAGTGCAGACAAACTTCCGAAAAAATTGACAGACAAACTCACAAACAAAAAACTGAAACCGGTTGTTGGGAGATACATACTTCCCGCCAATCAAAG
>JAITOO010000018.1 GCA_031289875.1 Flavobacteriaceae bacterium | reverse complement strand
ATGGATTGTTACATTCATTGCATTGAATCGCTAAACGGCACATACCTCAACGCTTTCAGCAAAAGTTACGGCGAAAAATCGGAAGAAATGTGCGAACAGATATTTCTCCACAAAAACCTGTGGGACGACGAAAGCGACGAAGCCTTGATGATGGCTTCATGGCATGGCGGTATGAGCATTGCCTATTCACAGGTAGGCGTAGCGCACGCCGTAAGTTATGGACTGGCATTTGTGTTGGGTACGCACCACGGCGTAGGCAATGCCATTGTGTTTAATCATCTCGAAGAGTATTATCCTGCGGGCGTCGAAAAATTCCATGAAATGGTGCGAAAATGGAACATTAACCTGCCCAAAGGTGTCTGCGCCCATTGCACCGACGAACAATTCAACACGATGATAAACGTTTCGTTAGGTATGGCTCCGCTGTGGGAAAACGCACTCGGCAAAAACTGGCGCGACAGCATGACACCCGAAAGACTCCGCGCTTTATACGAGCGGATGTAGGTTTTTTTCTTTGTGAACTTACGGCTGTTTGGATTTATTTAATGCGTCATACTTTATAGAACACGACCAAAATTTTAAACCATAAAAACAAAAAAAATCCGCCAAGCAAGGCGGATTTTAATATCATTGAAAAATGTTTTTTACGCTTCGTTCGGTTTTACAGAAACAAACGAACGGTTGTCCTGTTTTTTTCTAAAAACCACTGTGCCGTTTACAAGGGCGAATAAAGTGTGGTCTTTTCCTATACCTACGTTATCTCCCGGGTGATGCACTGTCCCTCTCTGTCTTACCAAGATATTGCCTGCTTTGGCGTCCTGACCGCCGAAAATCTTTACTCCCAATCTTTTGGAGTGTGATTCTCTACCGTTTTTGGAGCTTCCGGCTCCTTTCTTGTGTGCCATGCTGTATTTTCTTTTTAATTAAATTTAATCTTCTGTTTTAGTTTCCTCTGTTGCTGTATCCTCTGTTTTTTTCGCAACGGATTTTTTTGCTGTCTTTTTGGCAGCTTCGCTGATAGAAAGCACCTGAATCTGCGTGTATTGCTGTCTGTGTCCGTTTTTGACTTTGTAACCTTTTCTTCTTTTCTTCTTGAAAACGATTACTTTGTCGCCCTTCACGTGGTCTAAAACCTTTGCGGTAACTGCCGCACCATCTATAACCGGGGCGCCTACTGTTACGTGTCCGTTGTCTGTCAGCAGTACTTTGTCGAAAGTTACTTCGTCTCCTGCCTCTGCCTGCAAGCGGTTCACGAACAATTTCTGGTCTTGCTCAACTTTGTATTGAAGCCCTGCTATCTCTACAATTGCATACATAATTATTCGTTATTTTTAATTTTTTAGGGTGCAAATATACAATTTTTTGAAATATAAACACATCTTTTCTTCAAAAAATCTTTAAAAAAAAGTCCATATTAAAATTAATGAAATACAGACTTTTTTTACTAACCAAATTTATTAAAATTATATTGTATGTGATGAACCTTTTCAGTCTTTTTTAGGTAAAATAAAAAACTTCTCCCACTACCTTGCAAAAAGGTTGCCAAAGTCAATTATTGCAAAATGATTTTTGAAAGGTTAAATCCTGCCAATAAAATTATTAAATCCGATAAATAGCTATCAATCATCTTGTTATGAATTTCTATGAAAATAAAACTTGACTTTTGCCTCTCACAGATTGTATATTTGCAATCTGATTAACAACAAATTTTAATGAAAACTTCTGAATTTGATTTTAAATTACCCCCTGAGTTATTGGCAGAAAGACCCTCCACAAACAGAGATGAATCTCGATTAATGGTTTTGCACAGAAACACAGGAAAAATTGAACACCGATTATTTAAAGATGTTATTGACTATTTTAACGAAGGCGATGTCTTCATTCTCAACAACACCAAAGTTTTTCCTGCACGCCTGTTCGGAAACAAAGAAAAAACAGGCGCACAGATAGAAGTTTTCCTTTTGAGGGAACTTGATACCGAAGCCCGAATTTGGGACGTTTTGGTAGACCCCGCACGAAAAATCCGTATCGGAAATAAACTTTTCTTTACCAACGACGACAGTCTCGTAGCAGAAGTGGTGGACAATACCACTTCCAGAGGGCGCACCCTGCGCTTCCTTTACGACGGTTCTTATGAAGAGTTCCGCAGAAAATTGACCGAACTCGGCGAAACGCCGCTCCCCAAATACATCAAACGACAGGCAGAACCCGAAGATACCGAGCGTTATCAAACCATTTATGCCAAAAACGAAGGAGCAGTCGCCGCCCCGACCGCCGGTTTGCACTTCTCCAAACAATTGTTGAAACGGCTGGAAATCAAAGGAATAGACTTCGCAGAAGTTACGCTGCACATCGGATTGGGAACATTTGCGCCCGTCGAGGTCGAAGACCTTTCCAAGCACAAAATGGAAAGCGAACAGGCAATCATCACCGAAGAAGCCTGCCGAATTGTCAATCACGCCATAGAAACCAAACATCAGGTCTGCGCAGTCGGGACGACCTCTATGCGGGCAATTGAAACTTCAGTTTCTGCCAACCGTCGGCTGAATCCGTACCGCGGCTGGACGAATAAATTCATCTTTCCGCCCTATGATTTCGGTATTGCCAGCGCAATGATTACCAATTTTCACACGCCGAAATCCACACTGATGATGATGATTTCCGCCTTTGCGGGTCATGATTTGCTAATGAAAGCCTACAAGGAAGCGGTTAAGGGAAAATATCAGTTCTATTCCTACGGCGATGCGATGTTGATTTTGTAGGATAAATAAAAACAAGGCGATAGCCTGTAACACGCTGCCGATTGACGAAAATTCGGCAAAGGCATAAATAAAAAAGAGTGCATTCCAAATTGTCGATTTGGAATGCACCCATAAAAAAAGTTGATTATTCAAAAAAGTTATACCTTTAACAGAAAAAGTTTCATTTTATGAAAAAAATTCTCTTTTCTTTATTTGTATTTTCCCTTGCGGGAATAGCTATAGCGCAGACACCAGCTCCGGCAATTGAGTGGCAAAAATGTTTCGGCGGCAGTAGTGGAGATGATGTTTCTTCCGTACAGCAGACTTCCGACGGAGGCTATATTGTTGCAGGAAACACAGAATCCAACGACGGCGATGTTTCAGATAATCATGGAAACTATGATGCATGGATAGTAAAATTGGACGCTTCGGGAAATTTGCTCTGGCAAAAATGTTTGGGTGGAAGTGGTGAAGATATTGCTTTTTCCATACAACAAACTTCCGATGGAGGCTATATTGCAGCAGGATACACAGACTCCAATGACGGCGATGTTTCAGGCAATCATGGAAACAGAGATGGCTGGGTAGTAAAATTGGACGCTTCGGGAAATTTACTCTGGCAAAAATGATTGGGTGGAAGCAGTGACGAGTGGGCTTCTTCCATACAGCAAACTTTCGATGGAGGCTATATTGTTGCAGGCTATACGTACTCCAATGACGGCGATGTTTCAGGCAATCATGGAAACAGAGATGGCTGGGTAGTAAAATTGGATGCTTCGGGAAGTTTACTCTGGCAAAAATGTTTGGGTGGAAACAGTTCCGATTGGGCTCGTTCCATACAGCAAACTTCCGATGGAGGCTATATTGTTGCAGGAGAGACCCATTCCAACGATGGCGATGTTTCAGGTCATCATGGAAATGGCGATGGCTGGGTAGTGAAATTGGATGCTTCGGGAAATTTGCTTTGGCAGAAATGTTTGGGCGGCAGTTCTTATGATAGTGTTTCTTCCATACAGCAAACTTCTGACGGAGGCTACATTGTTGCAGGCTCTACGTACTCCAATGACGGCGATGTTTCAGGCAATCATGGAAACGACGATAGCTGGGTAGTAAAATTGGACGCTTCGGGGAATTTGCTCTGGCAAAAATGTTTGGGCGGCAGTAATTGGGATTATGCTGAGTCCATACAGCAAACTTCCGACGGAGGCTATATTGTTGCAGGCATTACGTTCTCCAACGACGGCGATGTTTCAGGTTATCATGGAGAAGGCGATGGCTGGATAGTAAAATTGGACGCTTCGGGAAATTTGCTTTGGCAAAAATGTTTGGGCGGAAGCTATAGAGAGTGGGCTTATTCCATACAGCAAACTTCCGACGGAGGCTACATTGTTGCAGGATACACAAACTCCAATGACGGTGATGTTTCAGGGAATCATGGAGGCGAGGATGGCTGGGTAGTCAAATTAGCTCCCGACAATATGAGTACGGAGGAGATTTCCGTTAAGGCAAAAATCGGTATCTATCCCAATCCTGTAAAAGACGTTTTGCATTTCACCTCCAAAGAGCCTGTGCTAAAAGCAGAAATTTTTGACCAGAACGGCAGATTGATAAAAACCGCAGAAGTTTTGAACAATCAACTCTCTGTTTCTTCTTTGAGCAAAGGCATATATTTTCTTAACTTGCAAACAAGCAAAGGAAAATTAAAAACGAAATTTATTAAAGAGTAAAATAAAAAATAAGGCGCTTAATTTTTAATTGATTTTGAAAGACTTTCGCACTCTATCGCTTGAACAATTAGAAGATTTTTTCGTTTCCATAAACGAGAAACCTTTCCGTGCGCGACAGGTTTACGACTGGATTTGGAGCAAAAACGCCCATTCCATTGACGAGATGACCAACCTTTCCAAGTCTTTGCGGGAGAAACTTTCGGAACATTTCCTTATCAACCCTGCTAAAATCCACGTCATGCAGCGTTCCCAAGACGGAACAATCAAAAACGCCGTCCGGCTTTTCGACGACAGCGTTGTGGAGTCCGTCATGATTCCTACCGCCAAACGGACGACTGCCTGCATTTCCTCGCAAGTCGGGTGCAGTCTGGACTGCACTTTTTGCGCTACGGCACGGCTGGCACGAATGCGAAACCTCACTTCAGCAGAAATTATAGACCAAATTATCCTCATTGATAAACAGAGCCGTGAATTTCATCAAAAACCGCTTTCCAACATTGTTTTTATGGGAATGGGAGAACCTTTGCTGAATTACAACGCTGTGACGGAAGCTGTCCGGAAAATCACGGAAAACACAGGTTTGGGAATGTCCGCAAGACGGATAACCCTCTCAACCTCAGGTATTCCAAAAATGATAACCATGCTTGCCGACGAGAATTTAAAAGTGAAACTTGCACTTTCGCTTCATTCTGCCATTGAGGAAAAGCGCCGCCGTCTGATGCCGTTCAGCGTTAAATTTCCGCTTGCGGACATTATGGAGGCTCTGCAATATTGGTACAGGCAGACCAAAAGCCGGATTACGTTTGAGTACATCGTTTGGCAGGGTATCAACGATGGCGAGGAAGATATCAAAGCGTTGATAAAATACTGCAAAAAAGTGCCGTGTAAAGTAAATTTGATTCAATACAACGCCATTGACGGCGGAGATTTCCGCCAAGCCTCCGATAAGGCGGTGGAAAATTATGTCCGCCAATTGGAAGAACACGCGGTTACTGTCAAAATCCGAAAAAGTCGAGGCGCAGATATTGATGCTGCCTGCGGACAGCTTGCAAACAAGCATTGAGTTTTTCAGGTATTGTTTTTTAGATTCTTAGGTTTTTTGCTCTAATAAAAATATACGGGTCGATATGTCAATATCGGGTGGGCAAAAGAAATTTATTTTGTACTTTTATCAAAATAATTACAAACAAAAATCGTTTATTTTTTTGTGTTTCAGTTTTATAAACGTATTGTTTCCTAAGTTTTTCAAAAATTGAATTGTAAAATTTTCATATTATTTGCCGGATTATGGGGCGTTTTTGCCTGCTCGCAGGAAACTTGGAAAAACCCGAATTTCAGAAGCAGAAACCTCGCAATTTCCGACACGCTCGTTGTTTTGGATTCGATTTCCGTCATTCCGAATACTTTAATGGTGAAAAATGCAGATAATCAAATGATTAATCCAAATCTGTATCGATTTAATTCAGAAAATCAAACATTGGCATTTGACAAATCTATGTTGAATCAAAATCTGAAAATCGAATATTATATCTATCCCGAGAAAAAGCAAACAGTTATCTTTTCAAAAGATACTTCGCTGATTGTCAATATCCGAAGACCGAAAAATTTCTACGAAATCACGCCCGAAACCAAGAAAAAAACTGATTTTTTTCAAGGCTTAAGCAGTTCAGGTTCAATGGTTCGCGGAATCACTTTCGGAAACAATCAAAGCGCTTCGGTACAATCCACGCTGGATTTGGAGCTTTCAGGACAGTTGAGCCGCGAAGTAAAAATCAAAGCCGCTATTTCAGACCACAATATTCCCATAGAATCAGAGGGTTATACTCAACGTTTGGACGAATTTGACAAAATTTACATCGAACTTTCCAACAAAAATTCTTACCTCAGAGCGGGGCATCTGGATTTGATTCAAAATGAAGATTATTTTGCCAATTTCAGCCGGAAAATCACGGGAGTCCAGCTTGGAACGCACATTCAGCGCGCACATTCTTCAACAGATTTTTATGCGTTGGGATCGCTTTCCCGAGGAGAGTTTAACCGTATGCAATTCAATGGAATAGAAGGAAATCAAGGTCCCTACAAATTACAGGGAAAACAAGGCGAATTGTACATTGTCGTCATTTCAGGCTCGGAAAAAGTATATCTGAACGGCGTTTTGCTCACACGCGATGCAGACCGTGATTATGTAATCAACTATAACACAGGCGAATTAACCTTTACTTCCAACCGATATATTTCTTCCGACAGCCGAATCATCGTCGAATACATCTATAATACAACTACTTACCATCGATTTTTGCTCTATGCGGGAGCGAAACATACGTCTGAAAATTTTTCGTTCAACGCCAACTTTTTTTCCGAAGCAGACAGCAAAAACAGTAATCAGGATTTGACTGATTCTCAGAAAGAAATTCTCAGCCAAGCGGGCAGCGATCCAAACAAAATGTATGCTCCCCATGCGGTTTTAACGGACTATGATGCAAACAAAATTTTGTACCGCAAGACAACTTTCGGTAACCAAATGATTTACGAATATTCCACCGACAATTCCGACAGTCTGTATGTCGTTTCTTTTACCTTCGTTGGGTCGGGAAAAGGGAATTACCGCATTTCGCAATTGCCCGTAAACGGACGCGTTTACGAGTATATTCCGCCTCTCAATAATGTTCTGCAGGGCGACTATGAGCCTGTTGTTCTGCTGATTGCGCCGCAAAAAACGCAAATTCTCTCCGCCAATGCAGAATATAAAATCAAAAATGGGAAAATAGGAGCAAGTTTGGCATTCAGCAGCCATGACGACAACACTTTTTCTCCCGTTGGAAACGGCGGAAATTCGGGCTTTGCGACGAGGTTATTCTTTGATAAACAGATGGATATAAATTCATGGAAAAGCAATTTTCATCTGGAACACACTTTTATTCAAAAGGATTTTTATGTTTTGGAAAGAATCAACAATGTGGAATTTAGTCGGGATTTTAATTTGAATCAAGAATTTAATCATCGGAATCAGAACAAGATGCGTTTTGACTGGAATAATCAATTCGGCAAAAAATGGACTTTCAATTACACGCTGAATTACTTGAACGAACAAGATTTTTACAACGGTTTGAAAAACGACGTTTTCGGTCAATTCAAAAATGACAAGGTATGGATTTCCGGCAAGTTGAGTTATCTTCACACTTCCGATATTGAGCAAACTTCCGATTTTATCCGCCATCAAACGCAGGCACAGCAAAAAATCAAAAATTTTACTATTGGAGCGGGTTTTGAGGGAGAAAGCAATCAAAAAAAAGACAAAATTACTGATAAATACGATTATTTGAGCTTTGCCCGAAACGAATGGTACGCTTTTTTAGGCATCAACGACAGCGCCAAAATCAATGCCCGCCTGAAATTATATACTCAAACCAATGATTCCGTCCGCGATGGCAAATTGCAAAATTTCACACATGCTTACGGAGCGGTTTTAAGCAGCAGGTTAATCAAGTCTGAAACACAAAATTTGAGTTTTGAGGCGCATTACCGAAGAGTTTTGTACAACAAAAAAATGTATGAAAATCAAGAAGAGGAGAATTTCGTTTTGGGAAATATTCATTGGAATAAAACTTTTTTCAACAACGGAATTTCGCTCAACGCCGTGTACGAACTCGCCAGCGGACAGGAAGCCCAGCGCGAATTTAAATACGTGAAAGTTGCCGACGGAACGGGTATTTACAAGTGGACAGACTACAACGGCAACGGTATTGAAGAACCTGACGAGTTCGAAGTCGCCGAGTTCAGCGATCAGGCGCAGTATATCCGTGTTTTCACAGACAATGTGAAATATGTAAAATCCAACAAAAATCGGTTGAATTTCAGCGTGTTATTCAGTCCATCAAGGTTTATGAAATCTGCATGGTGGGAAAGAATTAGTTTGCAATCAGCTTTTCAGTCGGCTTCATCTTATTATAAAAACAACCGCACGGAAGAGTTCAATCCCTTTTCCGGAAAGGATTTGTTGAGCCGAACACAAAGTTTTACGACAAATTTTCTTTTCAACCGGCTGAATAAAAACAAATGGGCTGCTAACTATCAGTATATCAACAATAACAATGCGCAGTACGTCTATACGGGGCGCGAAACGCGAAATACAGATAATCATCAATTTCAGTTCAGCATAAAACCTTATAAATCATGGATTTTCACGTTGCAAAATAATTTCATCAACGACCACAGCGATTCGCAATTGTTTAACAGCAAGAAGTTTACTATCAGAACTTTCGGCATCAGTCCGACGGTTATTTATGAATTTGACAAAAACATCAGCGCATCGGCGTTTTTCAAATATCAAGACAAGAAAAATCTGCAAGGTGCGGAAAAACTGCTCTGGAAGCAGGCAGGCATGGACTTTCGGTGGAACGACAACAAAAAAACTTCTGCCAACGGTTCATTCTCATTCATTCAAAACGACCTGACGGGAAACAATTATTCGCTGGTTTCCAGCCAGATGATGGAAGGATTGCAATCAGGGATGAATAAGGTTTGGAAAGTTTATGTACAACGCGAACTGAGTTCTGTTTTCACGCTGAACCTTATCTACGACGGGCGCAAAAGCGAAGACACAAAAACCATTCACACAGGCAGCGTACAGTTGAGGGCAACGTTTTAAATCATTGCTGGTATGCGCCCAACGTGGGACTGCTTGTCCTTAACACCCCTTTGATGTCGTACGGAACAGCGTTTGCGTAAGTTACATTTCCCTTTCCGAAAGCAGGCGAATCGGGTTTTAAATTCAGCAGATTTTTGGAAAACTGCGTATTCGTGAACGATGGGTTTTCGTTCAAAATGATATTGATGAAATTCGGGTCGCCCTCTATTTTAATTCCGTTTGAACTGTTTTTAATCAAATTGGTATCAAAAACGTAATGGAATGCTTCCTGCTCTGATTTGTTGAAATACAGACTGTTATTGCTTGATTTTCCTGTCCAGAAAATACAGTTTTTAAAAACCGCATTCAACGCATTGTATTGATTATCATAGGAATTGGACAAATATGCCGCATAACCCGAAGCAGGCGTGAGATTATAGAAATTGGCAAAAGTGCAATGCGTAAAGTCATAATTTCCACCAAATTGAAGCATTAAATCAGCATTTCCGCAGTTGTTTGCCACCAGATTTTTTCCTGTTACCTCTGCCCCGATAGCATAAATTCCCGTATTGGAAAAATTGTAAATCTGCGTGTTGGAAATTTCCAGTTGGGAAGCAGGCTCTAAAACGAAAGCGTCCGTTCCTCCTTTGACAATTGCATAATTGACTTTCGCTATCGCAAGGGAAGACAGATAGATATTTTCCCAATTTTTCGGCAACGAATCATATTTGGGGTCGTTGCGGTCGCCGCGCAAAATCACTTCCTTGCCTAATGTTCCGTTGATGTTCAGTTCCGAATTTTCATCAATCGTGAGGCTTGCGCCCTTGTGGAAATAGACTCTCGTTCCCTCGTCAATGGTAAGTTTTGCTCCTTTGGTAACCTTCAAATTGCCATAAATCACTTTGGATTTAGCATTATTCCATGTCAAATCGGACGAAATTTCAGTCTTTCCGTCAGGAGAATAGTAAAAGTCGGCATCTTCGACCAAAGCCAGCAGTTTGACGGATTGGGTGTTATTTAATGTATTGAAAATCAGGTTTTCATCAGCAAGCATATCAGAAGAATTGACTGCTTTTGGAGCAATTTCCACGAAAATATAGAGGCTGTCGTGCGCCCGAATCGGAATGTCATGAAAATCAACGCCTGCCGTGCCGTCCACATTGATTTTGAACCAAGAATTCCCTCCGTTTTCCAAGTAAATTCTCGGAATGGAAACGTCCTTATCTTCTTGATTATAAACTTTTAACGCATAAGTTTCCGACCTGACGGAGGAGAAAACCGTATCCAACAAGACGGTATCTTTGGAAAAGCGCAGTTTTTGCGAAGCGGATTCAAAACTCAACTCGTCGCGGTTGCAGGAATAGACCAGCGCCAGCGCCAAAAGCGAACAAAAAAACCACGATATTTTTTTCATATTCAATTTTTTTTGAGAGACAAAGCTACTTATTTTGATTTGAAAAACGAAGAATTTTGAAAAATCTTGCAGAAAAGGGTTAAATTTTCCTTTTTTGAAGGCGCAGTTGTTTCAAAACGTCGGTCAGGCTGAAACCCCGCTCGTGGAGCAAAATCAGGTAGTAATACAGTGCGTCGGCGGCTTCGTCGATAAATTTTTTGTCGTCGTTTTTTCCTGATTCTATCACTAATTCAACAACTTCCTCGCCGAATTTTTGGGCAATTTTGGGTTTTCCTTTTTTCAGAACTGAAGCTATGTGGGAACTTTCATTTCCGCCTTTCACACTTTTTTGGATTTTCTTTTCAATAATCCGCAAATAGGAGTAATAGTCTTTGTTTTCTTCCTGAAAATCAGTGGTTTGATTTTCTTTTTTCGTCTTGACTTTAATCAGCGCAGCGGTTTTGTCTCCGTTCATCAATATTTCATCGACCGTATAATTATCCAACAAACTGTCTATCAGAAAGACACGGCTTTCGAGTTTGGTCTTTTTGAGCAAAGCCTCCGTTGTCGTTCCTGTCGTGAGAACGGTTAAAGACTTGGAATCCTGTATAATAACTGTAATAGTGTCTTTATTCATATGAAGAAAAAAA
>JAITOO010000194.1 GCA_031289875.1 Flavobacteriaceae bacterium | reverse complement strand
ATCTATGAAGAGAAAAATGAAATTTATTGATGAGTTCTTCAATGTATAATGCATAGCCTAAAAAATGTCCATTAGACGAATATATCTTTTTTACAGCCTAATTTTTGTCCATTATGCCTAATTTTATATTAACTATTAATTTTTAACACCAAATACCAATAAAATGAAAAATTTTTTAATGATTCTGGCAGGAATGCTTCTCATGGCAAACATTTCCTGTGGTGAACATTTCGGTCAGCCGACAAAAGGGTAAACAATTAATAAATCTTCGGGTTGTATTTTTCAGGGAATTTTGCCATTTCAGGCGTGTAGAATTGTTCTATTTCTTCAAAAACCTGCTCAATAGTTTTGTCTTCGACGGAAATAATACAGTGTATGCCTGCAATTTTGTTTTTATAATCGCCATAGGCTAAGGCTATCGGCACGCCGGCTTCCTTTGCAATGTAGTAAAAACCTTTTTTCCATTTGTCTGACCATGATCGGGTTCCCTCAGGAGTGTTAATCAAAGCCATTGATTCTGAGTTTTTTATCAACTCGGCGGTGTATTCCACTAAATTCGTATGTCTGCTTCTATCCACTCCTATACAGCCTAATGCCTTGAAAATGAACCCATACCAAGTACGCGTATAGTTGTCTTTAATTAAGATGCGGTAGGAAATACCCATACTCCAAAAAGCGGCAATACCGTAGTAAAAATCCCAGTTGGAGGTATGCGGAGCACAGACCAGAACGCTCTTTTTATAGGCTTTTATAGGCGGAACGCTTTTAAACTTCCAGCCGACAACAGCCAGCATGAATTTTCCTGTAATTTTCTTTATCACGATGTTGTGTTTATAAAAAAATCAGTTAAGCAATGACACTTAACTGAAATTGAAAGTACAAATGTACAATTTTTATTTGAATCTTGAAAATTTGCAACTCCGACTAATCCGAAAAGATTTACGAAAAAATCAATTTCTCAACCTCGCAACCCTCTTTTTTTTTGCATAATTTACGATTAATTAACCGTATCTTTTTTCCCATTTATTGTTTTTTCACCCCGAAATCCTTAACTTTCCGCTCTAAAAACACAAAAAAGATGAAAGAAATTAAAATCATCGACTTACATTTTCTAAACGGAGAGTACGCAATCGCCTCATTTTTAATAGAATCTTCCAATGGACTTATTCTCATTGAGACGGGACCTGAAACTACTTTCCGCTCGTTGAAAAACGGCATCGAAAGTTTTGGCTATCAAGTAGAAGACGTGAAACACGTGATTCTCACGCACATTCATTTTGACCATGCGGGCGCTGCGTGGAAATTCGCACGAAACGGCGCAAAAATATATGTTCACCCCATCGGACTGCCGCATTTGGCAAACCCTGAAAGACTGTGGAACTCTGCTGCCCAAATTTACAAAGATGACATGGACAGACTTTGGGGAAAAATGGAATCTATTCCTGAAAATCAATTAATTGCAGTGAATGATGGTGATGAAATTACAATAGGAGGGGAGCATTTCAAGTTTCACTACATGCCCGGACACGCCATTCATCATAACGTCATACAATACGGCAACGCGGTTTTTACAGGCGATGTTGGAGGTGTAAAAATCGGCGGCGGTCCCGTAGTTCCGCCCTGTCCTCCGCCTGATATTAATCTCGGTTTGTGGAAACAATCCATTCAAAAACTACAAAATTTAAATGCTAAAGAGTTGTATTTAACCCACTTCGGAAAACACGAAAGCACAAAATCTTATTTTGACGATTTGAAAAAAACGCTGGACGACTGGGCAAACTGGATTAAACCTTATTACGATGCACAAGTTTCTGCGGAAGAAATCACTCCTAAATTCATGGAATACACTAAAAACCAATTGATTAAACAAGGATTAAATGAGGCTCAAATTCAAATTTACGAGTATGCCAATCCAACGTGGATGTCGGTTACAGGTTTGCTAAGGTATTGGAAATTAAAGGAACAGGGGAGAATTTGATGTCTTAATAACTGTCTTAACGGCAATTAGTCAATCAACCTCATTTAACCTGCGGTCAATAAAGTCTTCAATTTTTTCAATTTCCTGATAATCAAACCAATGCACGGAAGCATCACGGCGATACCATGTAAGTTGGCGTTTGGCGTATCGGCGGGTATTTTTTTTGATTTCCTCAACGGCAAAATCCAACGAAATTTTTCCGTCCAAATATTCAAATAATTCTTTGTAACCTACTGTTTGCAAGGCGTTTTTGTCTCGATATGGAAACACAGAATGCACTTCTTCCAACAAACCTTGAGACATCATCTGCTCAACACGGTGGTTGATTCTGTCGTAAATCACTTTGCGCGGAGCGGTTAAACCGATTTTAATTGATAGGAAGTTTCTCTTTTTCAACTGATTGCTTCGGAAGGAACTGTACGGTTTTCCTGTCGCAGAATAGACTTCCAATGCACGGATAAGCCGCACGGGATTTTGAATATCTGTTTGTTTATAATATTGAAAATCAACTTGTTTTAATCTTTCTTGCAAAGATTCGATTCCTTTTTCTTCAAATTCTTGAATTAGATTTTTTTTAATATCGGGAGGAATGTCGGGGAATTCATTAAGTCCTTCATTAACAGCCTTTTCGTACAGCCCTGAGCCGCCGACCATAATCAAGTGGTCGTATTTTTCAAAAAGTTCAGAAATTTTTCGCAAAGCATCTCTTTCAAAATCGCCAACGGAATAATCCTGCGCAATGCTCAGATTTCCAATAAAATGGTGTGGAACTGCACGTAATTCTGCTTCGGACGGGGTTGCCGTTCCGATTTTCATCTCACGGAAAAATTGCCGACTGTCGCAGGAAATAATTTCGGTATGCAGGCGTTGGGCAAGCAGAATCGAAAGAGAAGTTTTGCCGATAGCTGTTGTTCCGACAATGGAAATCAATGTTTTACGCGATGGGGTCAATGGCAATTACCGTATTTTGATTGGCTTCCCACTCAGTGAATTTATCTACTTCCTTAAACAACTTGGAAAGAGTAAAAAACGCAATTGCAACATCGTCCAGAATGCCTATCCCGACAAGGAAATCCGGAATCAGGTCAATGGGCGATATAATATAAATAATCAGTAAAACACAGATTATCAGATTTTTACGTCCCGAACGGTATTTACCCTGTGCGGAGGCTTTGAGCATACGAAACAAGGCAGGAATTTTGGCAACTGCAGACTTGTCCTTAGATACTCTCTTTGCGATACTTACAATATTTAAAATGTGTTTTACTTTCATTGTTTGTTGATTAAAACGGTAAAAGAATGCAATTATTATTCCAAAATCATTTCTTTCCGCACTTGCAGTCAGCGCCGCCGCCACAGCCTTTTTTCTTGGAAAAAAAAGTGTCTTTGAACAGTTTAACCACGTAACCTGCCGCCACCAACAGCATTACAGCTATGAAAATATATTGCAGATAGATATTCATTTCTTTAGAAATTATTAAGTTATATAATATTATTTTCAAAACAAAAATACGAATAAAAAACAAGATAGTGTTTTAAAAAGTATGCTACTGTAAAAATATCATCAAAATTTCTGTAAAGGTAATTGGTTTTTCCTAAAACCGTCTGAAACTGTGATTTTTTTGATTTGAACCCCGAGGGTGCGAAGCGACGAACTCTATACAGACCTGTTATGTGAAGTGGGTCTGTCTCCATTTTCTATTTAAATTATTTTCCATTTTTATTTTTTGTGATCTCTTGTCCGCATTTAGTACATTTGTATGTATAATAAGTATTTTCTTCAATGCCATTATTAACGCCATAAGATACCTTTGTTGTTTTAATAAGTTTATAGTTATGATAACAAACATTAAAACCATCAACTTGTTTACCTTGTTTCACATCTCTTATAGCTTTTACAATTGATACAACAACAAAAATTATTAAATATGCAATAAATGTTGGAATTAGAGCCCAAGCATATCCCAACACAACAAGAATTACACCGAAAATCAGCATCAAAACAAATAAAATAATTCCCACTTTTTTGTTCATATAATTTTCCTACCTTTTTGGCAAAATGGAGATGTACTCCATTTTGTACATAATATTTGCTTTTTCATACAATTCTCTAATATTTTTATAATTGGCGATTTTTAAAAACTTTAGCCTCCATTTCGCATAACGTTCCGGCTATATATGACGTTTTGCCCGCCCGAATAAACTTTTTCAAATACTGTTTTTTCATTTTAAAACTATTATTAAAAATTTCTGTAAAGTTAATCGTTTTTTAAAACATTTTCTATAAACATTTTACTTTCCAATGCAATTCTTTCCGATTCGATATTGTGTAAATAATGCGATGCATCTAAAAATATTAATTGAACATCTAAAATATCGGAATATTGTTTAAATATATTTTCCCATTTTTCCCTTGAAAGTCCTGTTCCTTTGCCATTTGAAACAAAGAACAACATTGGGATTTTAGTTGTTGATTCAATTTGTATTTTTTT